>DAIDTM010000113.1 GCA_027457205.1 Anaerolineae bacterium
CCCCGCGCTGTTGTTGCCGGTCGCAGTGGTCGCCGGGCTGTACGCGCCCTTCTGGCGCGGCGGCGACATTTTGGGCGTCAAGCGGCGCAGCGATTTGTTTACCACGTCGCTGCCGACCTTGGTGGAAATCACGCTGCAGCCCGGTTTGGGAAAATCGCTCAGCGAGTTCGTCACGGTGCGACTGGCAATCGTGCTGCTCGGCGCGTGGATCGTGCGCCAGACGCGAAAAGTGTGGCGCGATATTTCGCCGGACGCGGTCGTCGCCGCCGCTGCATCGATTCTACTTTTCTATCTGCTCGTCGCGTGCTTGTGGTTTCAAACGTGGTACGCCATCTGGCCCATTGCCGTCGCCGCGCTGTTGCCGGAGGGCGCGCTGGGGCGCGGCGCGCTGTGGTTATCGTACATCGCCACGTGGAAGATGCCGCTCTTTGAATTTGTGCTCGTTCCCGGTCGCCCGCCGCTGCCCCCGCGCGCTTGGCGCGAATGGCGGATCACGCTGGGCACACTGGGCGCGCCGTGGGTGTTCTTCATTTACCAATCCACGAAGAAAAGGATCAGGCGATATGGATCGCGCGTTGCTCGTGATCGCCAAGCGTCCCGCGCCGGGACAAACCAAAACGCGATTGACTCCGCCCCTCTCGGCTGAACGCGCCGCGCAGTTGTACGAATGCCTGCTGCGCGATACGCTCGACATCGCGCGCGCCGTGCCGAAGGTCGCGCGGTGGATTGCCTACGCGCCGGTCGACGCCGTCGATTACTTTCAAAATCTCGCGCCCGATTTTGAACTCGCGCCGCAAGTCGGCGCGAACCTGGGCGAACGATTGGACAACGCATTGACGCACTGCTTGCGCGGCGGCTTGGCACACGCGGTGATTATGGATAGCGACAGCCCGACGCTGCCGGCGGATTACGTCGCGCGCGCGTTTGTCGAGCTGGAGCAAGCCGATGTCGTGCTCGGTCCGTGCGACGACGGCGGCTATTATTTGATCGGCGTGAACCGTCCACAGCCGCGTCTCTCGCGTGAGGTAACGCTGTCGACGCCGAACGTGCTGCGCGATACGCTGACGATCGCCGCGCAAGAAGGTTTGCGCGCCGCGCTCTTGCCGACGTGGTACGATGTAGACACGCGCGACGAACTAGAACGCTTGCGCGCCGAATTGCGCTTGTCCACGAACGGAACCGCGAGTCATACGCGCGAGTTTCTTAAAGGCGAACTGTGAATGTCACGGTGGTCATCCCAACGTTGAATGAAGCCGGCGCGATTGGCGACCTGGTGAAAGACATCCAGAGGCAGCCCGTCGCGGAAATCATCGTCGTAGACAATGCCTCGACCGATGGTACGGCGGACGCGGCAGCGCGCGCGGGCGCGCGCGTCATCCGCGAACCGTTGCGCGGCTATGGGCACGCGTGCGCGGCGGGCGTGGCGGCGGCGCGCGGCAACGACGTGTTTGTGTTTATCGACGGGGATTACAGTTTTCTGCCGAGCGAAATGCCGGCGCTGCTCGCGCCGCTGGAGCAAGGGCGCGCCGATCTGGTGCTGGGGTCGCGGACGCGCGGATACATTGCGCCCGGGTCGATGCCGCCGCAGCAGCGTTTGGGCAATTGGCTCGGCGCGCGTCTGCTGCGGCTGCTCTACGGCACGCCGGTGACCGATCTGGGTCCGTACCGCGCGATCACGCGCGATTTACTGTCCACGCTGGATATGCGCGAGATGACGTACGGTTGGCATATCGAGATGATCGCCAAAGCCGCGCGGCGACGCGCCCGCATCGTCGAAGTGCCAATTAGTTACCGCGCGCGCCGCGCGGGCGAGTCGAAGGTGAGCGGTACGGTGCGCGGCTCGCTCCTTGCCGGCTATTACATCTTGGCGATTGTCTTTCGGTACGCGCGTATGAATCGGTGAATGGTCGTGGCAAGCGATGGTCTGAATCTTGGCGATTTGTCTTGTTCGGGCTATAATCACAGCCGGTTGAATCGCCTTATCATCAGGAGCATGAATGACCCATTCTACCTTCGCCGCGTCGCCGGAGCATCGCTACTTTGAGGATTACGTCGCCGGCGCAGTGCACGAGTTTGGCGTCATCACGGTCGAGGAAGCCGAAATCATCGCGTTCGCCAAGCGCTATGACCCGCAAATTTTTCACACCGATCCGGAAGCCGCGAAGAAAACGATCTACGGCGGGTTGATCGCCAGCGGCTGGCTCACGAGCGGTCTGATGATGCGGCTCTACAGCGACCACTATCTTTCGCACGTCGCGAGTCTCGGCTCGCCCGGCGTCGATGAGCTGCGCTGGCTCAAGCCCGTGCGCCCCGGCGATACGCTCTCGCTCCGCGTCACCATCCTCGAAACGAATCGTTCGCGCTCAAAACCGGATCGCGGCATCGTTCGCTCTTTCATCGAGGTGCTGAATCAGAATGCCGAAATTGTGATGAGCATGAAAGCGGTAAACTTTTTTCTCTGCCGTGACGGGCAATAACGGCTGCACTTGCGATGTCTCCTTCCATTCCCACCCTTCAATTTGAACACACCTTTTGGTCGCGTCGCCTCGCGCGTGTCGCCGGCATCGACGAAGCCGGGCGCGGCGCGTGGGCAGGTCCCGTTGTCGCCGGCGCGGTGATCCTGCCGCGTGCGCGCCGCATCAAAGAATGGCAGACGGACGACGCGCTGCGCGATCTCTCTCTCGCGCGCGATTCCAAACTCCTCTCGCCCGCGCAGCGCGAGCGGCTGGTCGAGCCGATCCGCGCCGCCGCGCTCGCGTCCGCGACCGGGCTGGCGACGCGCGAGGAAATCGATGCGCTCGGCATCGTCCCGGCGACGCGGCTGGCGATGCAGCGCGCCGTCGACGCGCTGGGCGTCGCGGCGGACGCGCTGCTGATCGATGGCGGCGTTGGGGCGCACGGCTGTGTGCCTCTACCTGCACTCGCGCTGCCGCAGAAATCGATCATCCACGGCGATCAGATTTCGCTCTCCATCGCGTGCGCGTCGATTCTTGCCAAGACAACGCGTGATCGGCTGATGGTGGAAATGGACGCGCGCTTACCCGGCTACGGGTTTGCGCGGCACAAGGGGTACGGCACGGCGGCGCATCGCGCTGCGCTGGAGGCGCGCGGCGCGTCAGTGGAACACCGCATCAGTTTCGCGCCAATGAAAGAAAAGATGAAAGAGGAGAGATGAAAGCGATCATCTCTCCTCTTTTTTCTCTTTCAAATCGCATTGGGATCGCGCAGGAATTTCAGCACGGTCAGAATCAGGATCTTGAAATCGAACCAGAGCGACCAGTGCTCGATATAGTATAGATCGTACTTGGTGCGTTCCCAGATCGACGTATCGCCGCGCAAGCCGTTCACCTGCGCCCAGCCGGTGATGCCGGCTTTTTCGCGGTGGCGTTCCATATAGCGCGGCACCATTTGGCGGAACTGCTTCACAAACACCGGTCGCTCCGGGCGCGGTCCCACCAAACTCATGTGCCCCAGAAAAACGTTGATGAAATTCGGCAGTTCGTCCAGCGAGTACTTACGCAGCCACCGCCCGATGCGCGTCCGCCGCGGATCGTCTTTGGTCGCCCACACCGGACCGGTTTCCGCTTCCGCGTCCGCACGCATCGAGCGAAACTTGAAACACGGAAACGGCGACGCGTCCAATCCCATCCGTTCTTGCGAATAGAGCGCCGGACCCGGCGAGTCGAGTTTGACGAGCAACGCGATCAACAGCAGGAACGGCGAAATGAAGACGAGAATGATCGCACTGCCGATCATGTCGACGATGCGCTTGAGTGTGAGCCGCCAGCCGCGCAGCGCGACATCGCGCATCGTCAAGAGTGGCAAGCCGTTCAAATCGCCCACGTTGACTTCGGACGCCATAATCTGAAAAACGTCCGGGAAGACCTTGATGCTGACGCGTCCGTCTTCGCACCGCGAGATCACCGACAACAATTCATTGTGCGACGCTTCCGGCAGCGCGACGATCACTTCATCGATGCCGTACTGTTCGACGATGGTCCCCAGTTCGTCGATCGGTCCGAGCACGGGCAGCCGAAATACCGTCTGCCCGACGCGTCCGTCGTCCAGAAATCCCACCGGGCGATAGCCGAGCGAAGGCGAGTCGTGAATCTTTTCCAGGATCAGGTTGCCGGCGTCGCCCGCGCCGACAATCAATACCTTCGATTCACCCCAGCCGCGCGCGTACAACGTGGATCGCACGGTATGATGCGCGATGCGCCCCACGCCGACCATCACCAGCGCAAAAAACCAGAACAGGACGATCATCGTGCGCGGGTAATCGACATCGGTGCGGTAAATGAACGCGGTCAGCGCGACGCCGGCGATGACGCCAATCGACACCGCCGGCAGCAGCGCGTACAGCTCGTCGAGCCGCGACATGCCGCGCCGCAGATGGTACAGTTTGTAGAAGAAAAAGACCACGATGAGCGCGGCGACGCTCAGCAGCATCATGCCGACATAGTTGCTGAAGGGCAGGATGATCTGATTGGGATTGCCGTCCAGCGGACGGAGGAGATAGGCGATGAGGAACGCCAGACACGTCATCACCGCGTCCAGCGCGACCAGCGTGACGGCAAAGACGAGATTCGCCTGCTCCTTCACGATGCGACCTCACTCATCGCGTGAATCTCCGCGCCATTGGGCGCAGGCGGCAGCGGCTGCATCATTTCACGAATCAGTTTGCCGCCGCCCTTGGCTGCCAGACCCAGCACGACGAGCGCGCGCAGCGGCAGCGGCGTCGTGTGCGCGTAATGTTTCTTGTAGAAAATGTATGCGGCGCGCCAGAACTCGTACTGTGCGCGCGCCGAGCCGCGGCTGGCGGCGCGCTTGTAATGCCGCACCTGCACCGCCGGGTTATAGTACACCTTCCAGCCGCGCTGCTTGATCCGCAGTGCAAGATCAAGGTCTTCGCCGTACATGAAATACGTTTCGTCGAGCAAGCCGGCTTGCCGGAGCGTCTCGGTGCGCAGCATCATGAACGCGCCGACGACCGAATCCACTTCGGCGACTTGATTCTCGTCCAGGTAGGTGAGATTGTAGCGCGCGAAACGCGGGTTGGTCGCAAATCGTTGGTCCAAGCCGAGAACGTGGTAAATCGAATTGACCGGATCCGGAAAACTGCGGCGGCACGCCAGATCAAGCTTGCCGTCCGCCATCACCAGTTTCGGACCGACGATGCCGGCGTCGGGATGGGACTGGAAGAACTCGATCATACCCGCGAGCGCGTCTGGCGGCAGCACTGTGTCCGGGTTGAGCAAGAGCGTGAACGGCGGCGTTGGGTCGCGCGCCAGAATCGCGCGCAAGCCCAAATTGTTGGCGTACGAATAGCCGCCATTCGTTGGGCTGGCGATCAGGTGGAGGCGCGGGAATGTCTCGCGTACCATCGCCGCGCTGCCATCGGTCGAGCAGTTATCGACCACGTACGTCACGAATGAAACGCCGCGATTGGCGTCCAACGATTGCAGGCAATCGCGCAGCCGCTCGCGGGTGTTATAGTTCACGATGACAATGCCCAGCTCCACCACAGGAGCGATTCTAGCACAATCTAAAAAGACGGTCAAACTTTTCGTAGTGCGCTAAACCGCTGACCCGATGTGGTGATTGCGCCAAGCCAATCACCACGCCCAACCCTTTGACTTTCCTCCAAAAATCCGTACAATAGCGAGGATGAGTGAATCGCCAGTCACTTCCGACGCTGCCGGGACAACGCGCGCCCGCGCTCGTCGCCGTCGTCGTGGACTGCCGCGCAAATTTCTCACGCTCTACGCGATTGTCGCCCTCTGCTTCTTCCTCGCCGTCCTCTTCGCCGCTTACGAAATCGTCTATCGCGACCGCGTGATTTTGGGCGTCACCGTTTTTGGGCAGCCGCTTCAGGGGCTTACACGCGCGGATGCCGACCAATTTCTGCAAAAACAGTTCGGCGAGCCGGACGCTATCCTCGCGCGCTTTGGCGGCGAGCCGATCACGCTGCGTGACGGCGCGCAGACTTGGCGCGCCTATCCCTGGCAGCTTGGACTCCGCACCGATTTCAGTCCGGTCGCGCAAGCCGCGATCCAGCTGGGGCATCAAGGTTCGGTCCCGGCGATGCTTGTCGACCAGGCGCGCTGCCTGTGGTTCGGCTGCGACTTGGGCACGGTCGCGCAGTTTGACGAGCCGACCGCGCTGGCGTATCTCGGCTGGCTCGCGCCGCAGGTCGATCAACCGGCGCGCGATGCGTCGCTCCGCATCGATGGACTGCACGTCGTCGCGACGCCGGCGCAGAACGGGCGCGTGCTGGACGGCGCGGCGATGCTCGATCAGTTGCGCGCGCGCGTTCTCAGCGGCGACCGCAGCGACATTCCGCTCACCTTTCGCGCGACCACGCCGCAGCTGGCGAATGTCGATGGCGCGAGAGCGCAAGCGGAAGCGATTCTCGCCGCGCCGGTCGTGCTCACCTTCAACGGACACGCCTGGGCAATCGATCAAGCCGCGCTCGCATCGATGATTTCGATCCAGCGGCAGTCTACCGCCGATGGCAAGGCAACGCTCGCCGTCTCGCTGAATCATTCGCAGCTGGTCGCCTACCTCCAGCCGCTGGCGCGCGACATTGATCAGCCGGCGCGCGATGCGCGCTTTCATTTCGACGACAAGACCGGCGCGCTCACGCCGACCGTGCCGAGTCAGTATGGTCAATCGCTGGACGCCGAAACCGCGGCAAAGCAGATCGAGCAGCAGGTGCTGGCGAGCGCGTCGCGCGTTCCCGGCTCCGCCAGCCCGATGCAAACGCTCAGCGCGCGCACGATCGGCTTGCCGGTCACGCTGACCAAGCCGACGATTGCGATGGAAGACGCGGCGAAATTCGGCATCAAAGAACTGGTCGCGCAGGGGGTTAGCAATTTCAGGGGATCGACGCCGGGGCGCATTCAAAACATCGTCACGACGACGGACGCGATGGACGGCATCGCCGTTCCACCCGGCGGCGTGTTCTCCTTCGATCAGTACTTGCCGGAGGTCGTCGAGGCGAACGGCTACGACGACGCGTACATCATCTTCGCCGACCGCACAATTTTGGGACCGGGCGGCGGCGTGTGCCAGGTTTCGACGACGGTCTTTCGCGCTGCGTTCTTCGGCGGCTTTCCGATCGTCGAGCGGTGGGCGCACGCGTACCACGTTGGTTTCTACGAACCGCCGGTGGGATTGGATGCAACCGTATTCGCGCCTTCGGTCGATTTCAAATTCAGGAACGACACCGACGCGTATTTGCTGGTCCAGCCGACCGTCGATTTGAAAACCGATGCGCTCACGTTCAACCTTTACGGTACCAAGCCGAACCGTACGGTCGTCATGGAAGATCCGATCATCGAAAATGTTGTGGCGCACGGTCCGGCGATCTATACCGACGACCCGACATTGGCGAAAGGCGTTGTCAAGCAGGTGGATTTCGCGCACGATGGCAGCGACGTGACCATCTGGCGGAAAATTCTCGTCAACGGTCAGGTCGTCAAGCGCGAGAAATTCTTCAGCCGCTATCAGCCCTGGGTCGCGCGGTACATGGTGGGAACCAAGGTGACGCCGTAAAATGATCGGGGCGGGTCTCAGACCCGCCCCGTGTTTCCTCGCTTGAGCAACCTCTTCATCCCGTTAAGAATCGTCTGACGATAAGACGATGGTCCCTCCGCCATTTCCATCGCCGCATCCTGCACCGATACGCTGCGCGCCGCGATATGGTACGCCAGATGCGGCATTCGATAAAACACCTGCGTCAGCGCCCACGCGTACCGGAAATCGGAATTGATTTCTGTGTTGATGCGCCGCGTATACGCCGATAGATCAAACTCATCGTGATCGAACGCGCTCGCGATCTCCTCTGCCGCGATTTGCCCGCTGCGAATGGCGTAATAGATTCCCTCCGCCGTGAATGGATCGACCACCCCTGCCGCGTCGCCAACGAGCGCGGCGCGCGGCGCGTGATAACGCGCAAACTGTCCGCCCAGCGGCACGCGATGCCCCCGCGCAAACCTTTCCTTCGCGCCGCGCAGTGACGGCTCAACCCCGATGTAGCGCGCGAGTTCCGCGCGCAAATCGTGTTGGCGTCCCCGACCCATGAAATAGCCGATGCCGACGGAGAGGTGCTCCGCCTTGGGGAAAATCCAGCCATAGCCCCACGGAATCACGCCGAAATCCAGATGAAACGTGCCGCGCCATTCGTCAAGCGCGGTGGACGGCGCTTCCATCTCCGCTTCCAGCGCGACCGCCAGCCGGCGATGCGGCGGCAGCCCTGCCGCGCGTCGCACGATGCCATTCACGCCATCCGCGCCGACGACGAACGCGGCGCGCAGCGTCTCGCTTTTCGTCGTGATCGTCGCGCCGCGCGCGTCGAACGCGATCTGCGACACCGGCTGCGCGTCGCGCAGTTCCGCGCCGGCGCGCGCCGCGCGTTCCGCGAGCAGCGCGTCGAACTTGTCGCGCATCACCGCCCACGCGATGCCCGCGGGCGTGCGCGTTCGCTCCGCGCCATACGCAATCGAGACCTGGCTGATCGTCTGCTCCACCGCCGGCGCAAAATCGAAATCCAGCACATCGCGGACTTTGGTCGTCAGTCCGCCGCCGCACGGTTTATAGCGCGGTATTTTTTCTTTTTCGAGCAAGAGGACGCGCAGACCGGCTTTCGCCAAACCATACGCGGCGTACGCGCCGCCCGGTCCCGCGCCGACCACTACCACGTCCCATTCTGCCGTCATATCGGCTCGCCAACTAGATCGACGCCTTGCCCGGCGCAGTCTCGACGGCGGGGGCGACTGTTTTCGCCAGCATCATCTGCGATTCCTTTAGCAAGAGCAGGACGCCGCAACCCACCACGATCAACCCGACGAGCGCGAGCAGCGACGGCGCAAAAGTCCCCGTCACACTTTCCAGCCAACCCAT
Source organism: Anaerolineae bacterium (assembly GCA_027457205.1). Lineage (GTDB taxonomy): Bacteria > Chloroflexota > Anaerolineae > UBA4142 > UBA4142 > DAIDTM01. The sequence goes on from DAIDTM010000113.1 coordinate 8,905, forward strand.
TCCTTAAATGAAGATGACCGAGATTTGTCCCGCGAGCATGAACAAACCGTTCGAGGTTCCCTCCGGCACGGGATAGGTGATTTCCGCGCCGTACTGGAATGCGACGGGCGCGACGCCGTTCAGGAACAAACCGAGCGCGAAGAAGGAGAGCATCAAAAAAGCGTACCCGCTGCCGTAGGTCAATCCAAGCAAGCCGGGAATCGAGCAGGCAACGCCGATCAGCAAAATGACTTTGCGCTTGCGCAGCCGATCCGAAATCATCGGAAGGACGACCGCGCCGACGATGCCGCCGATCAACATGATTCCGCCCATCTCGCCCGCCTGGGTGATCGTCATCCCTTTGGGTCGCACGATTCCTTCCACCCAGGTCGACAAGCCGTTGAAGATGCCGCTGCCGACGAACAGCACGAACGCGAGGTAATAGAAATCGCGTTGGCGCAAAATCTGCTTCAGTCCATCCAGCATGAGCGCGCGCTGATCGTACCCCGGCGGACTCGCCGGCGTCGGCGGATTTTCGCGAGCCAGAACGAGAAAGGTCACTGACGAAAGCGCCGCGACCGCGCCATAGATCAACAGCGTCACCCGAAAGCCGTACGACAGGACGAGAAAAGGCGTGAGCACTTCGCCGATCGCGATGCCCAGGAAGGAAGCCACCGCTGCCAAACCGACCGCCGTCGCGCGCTCCTCGATCGCAAACCATCTCGCGGCGACCTTCGCCCACGCGCCGAGGAGAAAGGGCTGCGCGATCGCGATGCCGATGGTGAACACCAACGTGAGATTGAAATCGGATGCGAACGCGCCGCGCAGCAACGCAAACACGCCCATCAGGATCGCACCAAAGCCGACGGCTTTGCGGAATCCGAAGGTATCAATCGCCCACGCCGCGGGGATTGCCATCGGAATGTAGACGATCATGAAACTCATCGCGAGAAAGCCGATTTCCAGTTCGCTGACGTGATAGTGCGTCGCCGCTGGACCGGTGACGGGCGCAAAACAGATCCAGAGGATTTGAATTGTCACGTTGATAAACATGAATGCCAGGAGAACGATCCACCGATAACTGTACACCTTGACGTTTGACGTGCCCACGTAAAACCTCCCCAGGGATTTTTGTATTCACCGAGCTGAAGCGTTGGAGCGAGCTTGCTTCGGCTTGCGATGACGCAGACGGAACGGTTACGAAAACAAAAAAACCGCCCAAGCATCCAACTCCTGGTTATTCTGGAGCGAGACCTGAGCGGGCAACCATGCCATACTCCCATCTGGCGCG
>DAIDTM010000114.1 GCA_027457205.1 Anaerolineae bacterium
ACCAAGTGATGTTCGAGACCGGCGAGACGACGAACGCGCGCTGCCGGCTCTCCCGCGACAAGATGGCGCACGTCGGCATCTTTGCGGACACCGGCGCGGGCAAGAGCGTGCTCGCGACCTGGCTCGAATACCAGATCGCGACCCAGTGGGATTTCCGCGTGGTGATCCTGGATTTCGGACGCGGGCATCGCGCGCTCATGAACATCATCCCGCCGCAACAGTTCAACCTCTACGGGCTGGACGAATCGTCGCCGCGTCCGATCCGCTGGAATCCGCTCCAGATCGGACGGCGCATCTCGCCGCAAACGCAGCTCGACCAGACCTGCCAGATCATTGCGGCGGCGGGTCGGATGGGGCAGCGACAGTATGGCTTTATGTGGGATGCGCTGCGGCAGCTGTATCTGGAGCGCGGCGTCTTGACCTTCGACCGCGAAGTGCAGAACCCCGAAGTGTTCTCGAAGCAGGTCAAGGAACATCCGAACGACCCGCTGTCCGTTCAGCGTATCAATCTGGCGCGCGTCCAACCGAACGAACGACCGATCCTGGACGCGGCGCGCGTGGCGCGTGGGCAGCCGCCGTTGCCGACGGGCGATGTGTTCTTGCGCGACTTGCCGCGTGAGGACTTGCAGTCGCTGGCGGTCGAACGTTCCAAGCAGGTGGACATTTCGCTGTGGTACGATCGTCTGGAGCAAATTCAGTCCACCAAGAAATCGGGGATGCCCGATCACACCGCGCTCGAAGGCGTGCTGCACCGCCTGCGCCCGTTCCGCTACGGCGCGCTCGCGAACATGTACGGCTTGGGCGAGGGGTCGGTCGCCATCGAGGATTTGGCGTATCCGTCGGGGGTCGCGGTCTTGGAAGGCGGCACGCTGGCGGAAGCGCAAAAGGCGGCGATCCTGGGTCTCGCGGCGTTTCACATCTACGAGAACTCGATCCAGCAGCGACGCGAGACAATGGAGACGGAGGAGCAGCGCGAGAAACACCCGATGCTCCTGGTCTTGGAAGAAGCGCACAAGATCATCGGCGGCGTGGACGAGAACGCCTCGTCGGACTCCAATGCTCAGAGCGGCGGCGCGATCATCTCCGCGCCGTTGTGGGGCACGCTCGCGCGCGACGGGCGCAAGTACAACATCAGCTACATGCTGATCGGGCAGTCGCCGTCGCAGTTCCCCGAAGAGATGGTGACGAACTGCAACCTCTTCGGGATCGGGACGCTCAAGGGCGACAAGGACCGCAAGATGATGCTGGCGGTCTTGGCGCGCTCGACGATGGGGTTCGAGGACAATCCGTACATGCGCTTTCTGTCGCGCATCGAGCGAGCGCGCATGATCTGGAAGACCGCAATCTCGATGGATCGCAAAGCGGTCGAGCCGATGCTGATCGAAACGATCCAGTTGCCGGTGCGCGAGCCGAGCGACACGGAAGTGCAGGCGCACTTTGCCCTGTGGGGACCGCTCCTGGAGAATCTGAAGCGGAACGGCAATGGAAACGCGAGCGCGAACAGCGCGAACGTCTACGATGGCGGAGCCAAACCGTCGAATGGAGGAACCGCGAATGGCGCGCATTAAAACAACTTCGTTCATGCTGGGCGCGCTGGTCTTGCTGGGGTTGCTGGTCGCGCTTTCGTTCGTACCCACCATGACCGCGGCGGCGACGAGCACGGCGACCAGCACTCCCAGCGGGCTGACGCTGGGAGAATCTTCCGTCTTGCCATTGAACGGTTATTTGCCGGGAACCGCACTGATCGCTCAACAAGCGACGTTGGCTCAAGGCGGCGTGATCCAGTCGATGAGTTTGTACGTGACCACGCAGCACACCGAGGTCGTCTACCTGGGCGTCTACAACGACAACGGAGGAACGCCGGGAAACCTGATCGCGACGACGGACTCGTTCGCGCCCAGCGCATACGGCTGGAATCAAAGAAACGTGACGACCCAGGTCTTCGTTCCCGCCGGAACCTACTGGGTGGTGATGGTGACGGACGGCAGCGCGCTGGGGGTGCGTCACGACAACACGGGCACTTCGGTTTCCGTCACTTACCCTTACGCTCCATTGCCGGCGACCTTCCCGTCCGGCGGCAGCCCGATGACCGAACACTGGTCGGTCTACGCGACCCTGATCCCCGGAAGCGGACCTACCGCCACGCCTACCTCCATCGCGACGGATACGGCGACGGCAACGCCGACGACCGCGCCAACGACAACCGCAACAAACACGGTCGCGCCAACAGACACCGCGACACCAACTTCAACCGACACGCCCACACCCATCGCGACGGACACGGATACGCCAACCGCGACGGCAACCCTGTTACCGACCGCGACAAACACTTCCAGTCCGACAGATACGCCGACGGCGACAGGAGCCACGCCGACGCCGCCATCCACGCCGGTGGACAGCGTGTTTGCCGTGCAAGCTTGGACCTCCGATCAGAACTTTAATTCCAAGCTTACTTTCAATCCCGGCGACACGATCAACTACGAGGGCGAACTGAATAACAGCACCGGCACAGCGCAGTCGGTCAACCTAACCTGGTTTGCGACGGGACCGTGCGGCGTGATCGAGAACGAGTCTGCCCCGCAGACCACTGCCGCCGGCATGGGTCGTGGTATGCGACCTATATCATTCCATTCAATGCGTGCAGCGGGACTTACACGTTCACGTTCAGCGTGTTGTTCAATGGCGCGACGACATCGCAATCAGCCGATTTTCTCGTCGCCGCGGGCGCGCCTACGCCCACGCCGACCGTGAGCACACCGACGCTGGCTCCAACCGCCACGGCGACCAGCACGCTCACCACGACACCGGCATCCTATCGCGGCTATCTCCCGCTCATTCGGAAGTAGAGGCAATCGTGTACGAACACACAGAACCCACGCCGCTCACCGAGCGCGAAATCCAGGTCTTGCGCCAAGTCGCTACGGGCGCGGGCAACAAGGAGATCGCGCACGAGCTGGCGATCAGCCCAAACACGATGCGGAATCACCTGTACGCGGCATTCGCCAAGCTCGGCGTCCAGTCGCGCACCGCCGCCGCGTTCTACGCGGTGCGTGCGGGACTGGTCCGCTTGGACGCCGCATCGGGATAGGATGAACGCCTTGACGCGAGTGTGGTTTGGCGCAGGGCTGCTCGCGACGCTCCTGGCATTCACGCGGGATTGGCGCAGCTGCGTCCCGTGCCGGCGGACCGAGAACGAACGCTCCGCTAAGGCAAGGAGGTGTTCAGCAACAAAACCAGACAGATGATCGAAGGACGCATGGCAAGTCGCACGCAAGACAAAAACCATTTCAGAAGGAGTAAGAATGCTTCGCAAGTCATTGGTGCTGTTGGTCATCGCGGGACTGTTGGCTACGCTCGGTCTCGCCGCCTCAGCCCTGTTCACCTCGCAGGCGACCGTTGACAGCAATACCTTCACAACTGGCACGGTGGTGCTCACCGCCGCGCCCACGTCCGCCGCGATCACGTTCAACAACATGGCTCCCGGCGATCAAGTGACGGCTCCCGTCACAATGACCAACGCCGGCACACTCGATCTGCGCTATGCGATGACGAGCGCATCGACCAACACCGACAGCAAGAATCTCGCCGGACAACTCGCGCTCCAAATCAAGTCCGGGGTTACCGACTGCTCCAATGCGGGCTTCGGCGCAAGCGGAACCTCGGTCTACTCGGGCACTTTGAGCACCGCCCTGTTCGGCGATCCCACCCCAGGGCAGCAAGCCGGCGACCGAACCCTCGCCGCGGGAACGAACGAAACGCTGTGCTTCAACGCGAGCTTGCCGGTGAGCACCGGCAACGCGTACCAGAACGCCACCACGACCGCCACGTTCACCTTCGCCGGCGAGCAGATCAAGAACAACCCATAACCGCATCGAACGACAGGGGGGACTGGGGTTCCAGTCCCCTGATCCGAACACGAAAAGAAATCATCAGGAGCATCCAACCGTGAACTCAGACAGCCCGGTCTACGACCGTCACCGAGGTGACGAAAATGCGTTGCCCGGTCTTCCGTCGGACCGATATTACTCAATGCCCCCCAAGGCGGAAAGGGCATGGCGTGCTTGGACGAAAAGGGCGTGGCAGATCGCTACTTTCGCTGGCTGGCTTGCTGCGTTTGTGCTGGTCCTCGCCGTGGCGGTCGGCATCGTGCCCATGTTTTTGGGTTATCGCACGTTCGTCGTGATGTCGGGAAGTATGCAGCCTACGATCGCGATGGGTTCCATCGTGATTGCCGCGCCGACGCCGACCCAGAATCTGCGGGTCGGAGACGTGATTGCTTTCAATCCCACGTCGGAAGCGACCATGCCCATCGTCCACCGGATCGTCCAGATCGAGAATCGGAACGGCGTCCGCTACTTCATCACGCGGGGCGATGCGAATACCGGGAACGACGCACAGTTGGCGCTGCCCGCGATGGGTCTCGTGGTCATCACCGCGATCCCGCTGGCGGGCTATGCGGTCTACTTTGCCGCGCAGTCCGTGGGCACGCTCTTGCTGGTGTGGATACCGCTCGTGTTGCTGACGGCGCTGTGGCTGAAGGATCGCGTCGTGACATGGCGGCAGGCGCGCCTTGCCTGAGCGAGAGGAAAGAGAATGAGGTCGCGGCACGTGTGGCTTTGGATGGGCTTGGTCGGGGTGATGGTCTTTGCGCTGGCGGGGCATCTTGTGCCCAGCGCGACGGCAATCTTGCGCTCCGCCGCGGCGATTAGCCGTAACTCGCTCAAAGCCGAGTCGCTCGTGCCCCCCAGCAAATTGCAAGCCACCTGGGTTGGAAAAAACGTGGTGCTGACCTGGAACGCCGGCGCGAACGGAGATAGGTATATTGTCCTGGGGGCGATCCATCCGACGCCCGATTGCGCGACCGCCGCCTGGAAACAGATCGGGCGCGTCTCTGGGATCACTACGACGACCTACGTGGATGCAAGGCGCACCCTCCCCAAAGGGAGATGGTACTGCTACATGGTACAGACGGCTATGAGGAATTGGACGAGCCGTCCGAATCCGGCGACGGCGATCCAAGCCAAGATCGCTGCCACGGCGACGCCAACGCCCACGTGGACGACAACCCCGACTCGGACCGCCACCCTGGTCACGATCGCGCCGGCATTAACAACGCCTGCGCCAATCCATACACCAATGCCGACCCGAAAACCGACGAACACGGCGACGCCAACGCCAACCGTAACTCGTACGCCAACCGTGAGTCCAACGCTGACCGCATCGCCGACGCCAAGCGTTACGCCAACGCCAAGCCAGCCACCCTTACGATGACCTGGAGAAAAATGTGTAAACGATCCCTGATCCTGCTGATCATTGCCGGTGTCTTAGCCACGCTCTTCCTGGCCATGGTCGCCGCCATTTTCACCGGCAGCGCGACCGTGACGAACAATACGTTCACCACGGGCTCGCTCGTCATCTCGACGAATCCAACTTCGGCGTTCATCACCTACACGAATATGGCTCCCGGCGATCAGGTTACGCGCCCCCTGACGGTCACGAACAGCGGGACGATTGCGTTCAGTTACGCGATGACCTCGACCGTGACGAACGCGGATGGCAAGGGACTGATGAACCCACTGCAACTCCAGATCAGGTCCGGCGTCACGGATTGTTCCGACACCGGTTTTGGAGTGGATGGAACACCGGTCTACAGCAACACGCTCTCTAGCGCCGCGTTGGGGGATTCGTCGCAGCCGAACGCGTCCGGCAATCGATGGCTGGCGGCGGGCGCGAGTGAGGTCTTGTGCTTTCACACGTCGCTGCCGCTGACGACGACGAACGCGTATCAGAGCGCGACAACGACCGCGACCTTTATCTTCAACGCGGTCAGCAACCCGGCAACGCCGACGTCGCCGCCCACACTAACGCCGACCAACACGCCGACTCTGACACCCACAGCGACCGCGACGGCAACGAACACGCCGACCGCTACGCCCACGGTCGCGCCGGTCAATTTGTTGATCGATCCATCTATGCAATCGCCGATCACGGGTTGGACGAGCACTTCTGCGGGTTCGTTTTACAACAATGGCGGGTATGGCGGGAACGGCCACTTTGCGTTCACCGGCAGCGAGGCCGGCAAATATATCCAAGAGTCGGGACTGAATTGGTCGGGCGGCAACTTGAAGCTTTCCGGCTACTTCGCCGTGAGTTGCGGCAACAATCTCGCGCTCGTCATCTCTGGACCCTCGTCCAATAGTTTGACGATTGGAGTTGGCAACTCATGGACTCCCGTGTCCGTTTCCATTCCCAACGCGGCGGCAGGGTCATATATGATCCAGTTCAAACAGTTGTACGGGACCGGGTGCGGCTATATGGTGAGCGCGCCCTATTTCGGACCGTAGGTCGTCCTACCGCAACCAGAAAAGATCGGATGGAATGAATGACCAGATCAATTTTCAAGCGGATCGATCATCTCGCGCGACCCATAGCGTCGCTGCTCGTTGCGTTCGTTGCGCTCGTCGCGCTGCCTGCGTGCGCGTCCGATGGCACGACCGTCCTGCACTATCCGCGGAGCGGACAGTGCGTCAAAGACATGCCATCGCCCGCGCCAACCCGTGTGCCCATCCAGCAACTGGTCCCGACCGCCGCGCCGGGCGCGCTCGGCGCGTTCGATCAAAACGCGTGGCTGTTCGGCACGTCCACGCCCACCGCGACGGCCACCGTCACGGGAACACCCGGACCCAGCCCAACCGCAACTGTCACGCCGACGCCGGTCAACGCGACCACGCTCAAGGGCAAACTGCTCTTCCTGTCATCGCGTCCCTTGCCGGCAAACTATGCGCCCGCGCTGTCGAACCTGCACCTCATCTCGCCAGAAATGTTCCAAGCGTTTTCGGGCAAGAACGGCTCACCCGTGTGGGAATACGAT
>DAIDTM010000115.1 GCA_027457205.1 Anaerolineae bacterium
CGCCATTGACTGCCATCACCCCACCAAAGTGCTTCAGCAGTTTGTCAATTCGGAGGATGTCCATTTATCTCTTTGGGCAGCGCGGGTCTGAGCCGAACCGCCATTCCTTCCATGATCTGAGCGATCAATCCTATGATGCCGAATCGCGCGGCAAACACGAAGAGAATGAAAATCAACCCCATGATCGTCGACCAGCGCTCGGTTGATGATGAAACTACGTTCTGCAAAGCGAGAACCAACGCCGCCCCCAGGGCTGGACCCACCAACGTGCCCGCGCCGCCGATGATAACCATGATCAGCACCTGACCGGACGCGCTCCAATAGACTTCGCCCGGCGACACGAATCGGTTGAATCCCGCGTAGAGCACGCCGGCAACGCCGGCGAAGATGCCGGCGATTACGAACGCCGCCAACTTGAAGCGCGCCGTGTCGTAGCCGATCGCGCGCAAGCGCGTCTCGTTTTCGCGAATCCCGACGAGCACATGACCGAATTGTGATCGCACGACTGCGCGGAGCGCGGCGTAGGACAATAGGAAAAATGCGAGCACGAGAAAATAGCGCGAAATCTCATCCTCGAACGACCATTGCAGGGAGAACAACTCGATTTGCGGACGCGGAATGCCGGAGAGTCCGTTCGATCCACCGGTGACATCGGTCCAGTTGAAGGCAATGGCGTAGACCATCTGACTGAACGCCAGCGTCAGCATCAGAAAGTACACACCTGACACGCGAATCGAAAAAAAACCAATCACCAACGCGCACGCGGCGGTGATCAACAGCGCCAAGGGCAGGTAGACCAGAAAGTTGGGCGAAAGCATTTGCGCGAGATAGCCCGCGGCGTACGCGCCGATGCCGAAAAACGCCGCGTGTCCAAAGGAGACCAGCCCGGTGTAACCAATCAACAAATCGAGACTCATGGCGAAGATGGCAAAGATCAGAATTTCGGTTACCGTCGTGACGACATACGTAGATTCTACAAAAGGCAATGCAATTAAGGCGAGGACGATGGCGATGGCAATTGCCCAGAGGATTTCGGTTTGACGTGGCATCGTTTACGTTTTCCGTCCGAAGAGTCCGGCGGGCCGCAAGAGCAGCACGACCGCCATAATGACGTAGATCGAGAAGAGCGCATAGTCCGGCAAAAGCGCGCGGCCAAAGTTGTCGACTTCGCCGATCAACAGACTGCCCCAGAACGCGCCGCGTAACGTGCCCAGCCCGCCCACTACGACGACGATGAGCGCGCGAATCAGCGTGTCGGCATCCATGCCGGGCTGAAGACTGACGATCGGCGCGGTCATCACGCCGCCGAACGCCGCGAGCGCCGCGCCGACCGCAAATACCAACGAAAACACGAGGGAGATGTTGATGCCCAGCCCACTAGCCATCTCCGCGTCCGCGACCCCGGCGCGCACGATCGCGCCGATTTGGGTGCGCGTGATGATCAGACCCAGGATGAGCGCGAGCAGCAATCCGACGCCGATGGCAAACAATCGATAGACCGGGTATTGACCTTTGCCGATCGGGATCGAGCCGGCAAGTTCGGGCGGCGCGGGCAAGGCGCGCACGGTCCCGCCCCAACCCGGCACTGCCAGCACCAGGTCTGCGAGAACGAGCGCGACACCGAAGGTTAGCAAGACCTGGTCGAGATGCCCGCGACCTTTCAGCGGTCGCAGCAAGAATCGTTCTCCCGCCAGACCCAGAAGCGCAACCAAGAGCGGCGCGAGGATCAGGGCAAGCCAGAAGCTCTGGGTGACGCGCAAGATGGTCAGCCCAAAATACGCGCCGAGCATATAGAAGGAACCGTGCGCCAGGTTGATCACATCCATCATCCCGAAGATGATGGAAAGTCCTGCCGAGATGAGGAACAGCAGCACGCCGGACGAGAGACCGTTCAACAATTGGATGAGCAGAAAATCTGGAGTTAAGTTCAGCATAGGGATTCGTGGTAGGGGCGACCTAACGGGTCGCCCCATTGCTTACACATTCTCCGGGTCCTTGATTGGCTGAGGAGTCTTGCCGATGATCGCGTTCTCGTAGCCGCCCGAGGCATTCTGCTTGACCTGCCGGTAGTAGATCTCGTTGATGACGTTGTTCGTGTTCGGGTCAAAAACGAATGTGCCGCGTGGGCTGTCGAACGTGACCGCGCGGATCGCGTCAAGGAGTTTGGACTGATCGCTGGTATCGCCTTTGACGGCGTTCAGCGCCTCGACGATGATGCGCGCCGCATCGAACCCTGCCATCGCGAAGACGTCGACCTCCTTGTTGGGGAAGCGTTTGGCGTAATCCGCCATGAATTTCTGGTTCGTCGGATTGTCGAGCGTGGTCGACCAGTGTAGCGTGGTGTACGCGTCGAGCGCCGACGCGCCCTGCCCGGGCAAGACATCCGTCTCAGTCAAGAATCCCGCGCCGACGATCTTCATCGTCTTCTTCAGACCGAACTGATCGAATTGCTTGACGTAGTTGAGCGCGTCCGAGCCGGAGAAAAAGCTGTAGACCGCTTCGGCGTTTGTCGCCGCGATTTGAGGGAGGTATGTGGAGAAATCGGTGGTGCCCAGCGGCGGGAGGATATCCTTCCCCATGATCGTGCCGCCGGCGGCGGTGAACGTCGCCTTAAAGTCTGCCACACTCTCGGTGCCAAAGCCATAGTTCGATGCGCAGATCGCCACCTTCTTCGAGACGTTCTGTGCGACCCAGCCGCCGAGCGGGTTGCTAATCTGGTACGACGAGAACGAACAGCGGAAGATGTAGGGGCTGTAGAGACCTTTGAGATTGCCGTTCACGCCTTTGCGCGTGAGCAGATTCCCACCGGCATTCGAAATGACAGAAGGCATTTTGGCGTCGTTCAATGGAGTGCGCAGCGCATACATGATGCCGGTGTTGACGATGCCGGTGATCATATCGATCTTGTCCTGCTGGATCAACTTGGTCAGTGCCTGAAGTGAAATCTGGGCGTCGTTCGCTTCATCTTCCTTGATCCAGTCGATCGTGCGCCCACCGGCGGTGTTGTTGACGCTATCGAAATAGAGCGTCATGCCGTTGGTGATGCTTTCGCCTAACCCGGCATACACTTTGGTGTACGGCAAAATCGATCCGAGCTTGAATGGAGCGCTTGGTTTAAGCACAGTGGGCGAAACAACCGCAGCAACCGTGGGCGCGGCAGTCGCGGCTGGCGCAGTCGTCGGCGCAGCGGGAGCAGCGCACGCTTCCAGGATCGGCACGACGGTGATCGCGCCGGCACCCAACGCCAGCTTTTTCAAAAAGTCGCGCCGGGTGAGTGATAGGTTCGACATTTCCTCTCCTCCTTCGGAAAGAACGAGTGTGCCTTTTCGTCAGCACGGTTGGATAACACGACGCGCCATGCGTCGGATGCGAATCGTTCCAGTGAATTGCCGAAGAGCATCACCTCCTTTAACCGATGGCGAAACTTGCCAACGCGTACATCAGCGCGCGATGCCCACGCATCTGATCGCCGCCGCGCCGCATGTGCGCTAATGTTTCGATGAGTTGGAAGCCGTTGCGCTGGACCAAGTCTGCGACGACGGGATTCGACGCGGGCACGCGCGCGACCGGCGGAGCATCGTACGAAAGCGCGAGCGCGGCGGCGAGCAGCGCTTCGGCCTCGCGCGGTTCACGCGCCGCCCACGGTCCGATCGAACGCGTCTGCGCGAACAAATAGCCGGCGACGTGTCCGGTTTCATCGTTCACGACGAAACTGCGGTCGTTTAGCCAGGCGTGATAGCGCTGAAACACCGTGGCGCGCCGCGCGCCAAAAATCGGCGCATCGAATGCGGTGATCGCTTCAAGGTCTTGCGTTCGCGCGACGCGGATGCGGTCAGGGACGCGCGTCGACGCGATGGGCTGCTGTCGTTTGAAAACGTACGTTTGCTCGTCAGTAACGAACCCCAGTCTGGGATAAAGATGCTGTCCCGCGGCGGACGCGTCCAGGCGCGCCATGGGACATCCGCGCGCGTCGAGCCAATCCAGCAATCGCTCCATCAGCGCATAGCCGATGCCGCGATGCTGCCACGCTTGCCGCACGCCCATCGTCCCAATGTAGGCGAACGCGCCATGATCGATTGCGCCAACCATCCCGACTGGTTCGCCATCCACTAGCGCGAGCAAGCGCCCGTCCGGCTGTAGACTGTGATACGTCGCGAGCTCTGCGCGTGCGCTCTGCGTCCGCTGAAAGGCATCCTGCATGATCTGATCCGCAGTGTCGAGATCGGCTTCCGTCAGGGTGCGAATCTGAATGTTCATTTCTTGGCGGCGCGCTGCATTCGCCGTTTCATCGAGCGCGCGAAACGCTTCACAGCCGGAATATGCTCGGTGTAGTGATTGAAAGTAGAATACGACATCCACTCGTAGATCCGTTGGTTGCCGAGTAGTTTCTCTTCTGGCATTTTCCTGACCACCGCAAGGAATCGCTTGCGTTCAAGTTCGAAACGACGTCGCGCAGCGTCGGGAGTCAACGTGCGGTTCCTTTCGTAATGCTCCTCGTTGAAATGCTGGATGCTCACCGGAAACTTTTCATCGCGGAGCAGCATGGGCAGCACGCGTCGCGTCTCTTTCATCCAGTCACCGATGTGCGCCCACACATCTTTGAGCGACCAATCGCCTGCCGCGCCGGCTAGCGTCCAATACTTGTCGGGCAGACTCATCACCGGCAAAACCAGATCCAGCCAGGTCAGAGACTCGAGCTCGATGAATTCTTGCTTCGTCCTCGGTTTGCGCTTTGCCACTTTCACTCCCGTACTCACAACCGCGGCGCGTTCTCCGGCGGTTCCACCTTGATCGAGTCTGGATATTGAACGTTCGGAAAACTTTTTGGACCGACACGCGCGTCTTTGCCCTTCGCTTTTTCTTCGAGCGCCTTCAAGACGAGATCAGGGGTGATCGGCACTTGGTCGATCCGCACGCCCACGGCGTCGAAGACCGCGTTCGCGATCGCGGGCGGCACCGGCAAGAGCGGACCCTGCCCGGCTTCCTTCGCGCCGTAGGGTCCTTCCGGATCGATGGTCTCGACCAGGATCGTCTGAATCTCCGGCGTGTCGAGCGTCGTCGGCGATTTGTATTCGAGCATCGACGGAATCTTGTGCATCCCTTTGCGGAATGCCGATTCTTCCATCAGCGCTTCGCCCACGCCCATGTACGCGCTCCCTTCCGCTTGCCCGATGACGAGCAGTGGATTGATCGCGCGTCCTCCGTCGTGTGCGAGGTAAAGTTTGTCGACGGTGACGACGCCGGTTTCGGTATCGACGCTGACCGCGGCGACGCACGCGGAATACGAGTATGACGGCGACGGACCGACGCCGGAACCTTTGAACGGTCCCGCGCGTTTCGGCGGCTTGTAACTGCCTGTGCCGCTCAGCGTGCCGAACTTGGCTTCGGCGAGATTCACCGCTTCAATGAAACTCAACTTGCGATTCTCGTCGTCTTCGCAAATCACGATGCCATCGCGCATCGCCAGACTTTCCGCCGGCACGAGCAGCTTTTCCGCGGCGGCTTGCAAAATTTTTTGCTTGACGCTGCGCGTCGCCTGAATGCACGCGTTGCCGGTCATCACCGTCACGCGCGACGAATAACTTCCGAGATCGACCGGCGTCAGGTCAGTGTCGGCGGTAAACACTTTGACGTCTGCCGGTTTTAGCCCGAATTCCTCCGCCGCGATGTACGCCAGCAGCGAATCCGATCCATGCCCAATGTCGGTCGAGCCGCAAAAGACCGCGACGCCTCCGCCGCGATCGACCTTGACGATGACGCC
>DAIDTM010000116.1 GCA_027457205.1 Anaerolineae bacterium
CGTCCGGGCGCTGCTCGACGCGACCGCGGGCAACGATCCTCTCAGCCTGCGCGACCGGGCGATCCTGCTCGCCGGCTGGGAAACTGGGATGCGGACGCAGGACCTCGTCCGGCTCGACCTCGACGGCGTCGACATGAGGACGGGGATCGTTACCCTGCGCGGTTCGAAGGGCGACCGCGACCGGCAGGTCAAGCTCGGCGAGATCGCCCTCCCGGCGCTCGCCGCCTACCTCGGCACCGGGCGCCCGGCGCAGCTCGCCGGCGCAGCCGACCGCCGCGCCAGCGCAGCCAACTACCGCATCGTCCAACGTTCCGGACGATATGAAACCACTGGCGCAGCCATACAAAATCAAGATCGCCATCGTCAACAATCTGTTCGGCACAGTCTTTTGGTCCGCCATCGAAAAGGGCTTTTTCCAAAAACACGGCATTCAAGCTCAAGCCGGGGCGTATGCCACCGGGCAAGATGCCGCCAAAGCATTGACCACCAACGACGCGCAGGTGGGCACATCGGCGATGAATAACTATCAGACCGAACTCGCCAGCGGCGTCAAGCACGACGGTCTCTTTACATCGATGGGCAACAGCGCGTCGCTCATCAACGACCAGCCGCTGGCGATCATCGCCGGTCCGGACAGTGGAATCCGCGCCGGACATCCCGAGGACCTCAAGGGCAAGACCATCGGTACGTCTCTCGGCGGCACGGCGGAACTGTACCTGCGCGCGGTGTTACGCAAAGCCGGCGTGGATGCCACCGCAGTCAAAATGGTGAATGTGCCTCAAGGTAATTCGGTGACGGCGCTCAAGAACAAGACCGTGGACGCCGTCTCGATGTGGGAACCGTACAATACGCTGATGCTCAAGCAAGTGACTGGCTCTGTCGTCGTGCAGCGCGCGGGTGGCTACTTTGGTTACGTTATCTTTGGCTTGATGGAGCCGCAGATGGTCCAGCAGAATCCCGACCTGGCGCTGCGCGTGGTCGCGGCGTACAGCGAAGCAGCGGCGTGGGTCCGTCAGAATCCCAGCGATGCCGGCGTGGTCGCCAGTCACTGGATCCAGGGGCTTGATCCCAAAGACGCGGCGGATGGTTTGAAGAATGTCAACTTTGATCCGCGCATCACGACCTTGACGCAGCAAGCCTGGGATCTTTCGAATCAGCTGTTGATGAGCGATGGTAAACTAAAATCTGCCACGGTGATGCAGGGCAACTTTGACACTTCGTTCATCGAAAAAGTGATGCACGATCACCCCGAGTATTTCAGCGATTTGCCGGCGGCAACGAGCGTCACGATCAAATAAGAGGCATGGTAGTTTGACGATGGCAAGCGAATCCAGGGGGCGCGGCGGCGCGGTTCTACCGCAGTCCTATTTTGGCGCGGCTGAATGGCAGAACGCGGAGAACGCCTTGCGGTACGCCGATGAAGCGGCATCTCAGGGCGTGCAGCTTCTGCTGTACCCGGAAGGATACCCCGGTCCCGCAACGGGGCCGCTCGACAATCCCCGATACCCTTTCGAGCCGATGCGCGCTCTGGCGGACAAGGCACGGCAGCACGGGATGTACATTGTTGCCGGTGATGTGATTGAGAGCGAGGTGCAAGGCGCGTATTACCTGACCTTGCGCCTCCTCTCTCCGCAGGGCAAAGAGGTCGCGCAGTATCGGCGTTTACAGCCGGATACCCCGCCGCTGAACGCCTATCTCTACGGCGGCAAGGGACACCTGCTGCCGGGCAATCAACGCTGCGTCATCCAGACCGAGCTGGGACCGATCGGGTTGCAAATTTGCAGCGAACTGTGGGTGCCAGAACTCTCGCGGTTGCTGATGCTGGAAGGCGCGGAGATCGTCGTTTCGCCAGTGCACGGGATGCATAGCGAGAATAGTTTTCGACTGAAAGAGACGCGGCGTTGCGTCGCGCGGGCACGCGCGGCGGAGAATCTGTACTACGTTGTCGTCACGCAAAATCTCTACACCTCCGAAAGGTTTGACTACCGGCGCGCCATTTCTGGCGGCGCGCTGGTGGCGGGACCGGAAGAAATGCTCGGCACACGCGAGACGCCGGGCGTACTCGTTACCGACCTAGATATGGAACGCCTGCATTATTTGCGCTCGCGCAGTTTTGACGAGGAGAATCTGTCCGAGCCGGATGATCCAAATTTCAAGCCGCTCGGCTGCCGACCGGGACAAATCTGGGAACGCAATCCAGAATTGTACAAACGGCTCAGCGAGCCGAGTCCGTACTCGTACAACTATGAGTACTGGCGCGAGAGCCCGGACAATTGGATCGAAGAATATGAGCGGATCTATCAGGGCGATTATGCCCGCGTGCTGAACAAGTCTGGCGGTCCGTTCAAATTCAAAACGGACTGACCGTTTTACGCAAAGGAGGTAAGCGTATGGCAAAGTTTATTCACTACAACGAAGTGCCGCGGGACCTCAAGTACGAAAAGGGTCTCAAGATCGATTTTGGCGTCAACGATGGAACGTGCGGCGCTAAACGGCTCACGATGGGCCACACCGTCATCCCGGCGGGATCGCGAAATCAGCGACACTATCACGCGAACGCCGAGGCGTGCTTTTACATCATCAAGGGACGCCTCAAAATCCTGATCGGCGATGGAAAGGATTACTACGAGCAAGAAGTCAGTCCTGGCACTTTTTGCTATGCGGCACAAGGCGACATTCACGGGCTGATCAACTTGAGCGACACGGAAGATGCGGAACTGGTCTTTGCTTACGGCGGCGTTCCGAACAAGGAAGCCGCGGGCACGACCTTCGTCGAAGGCGGCGAAGTGGTAGAACGTCACCTCGCGGCAAAAGGCAAGGTGGTAGCGTAAGCACTGCGCTTCGCAATCTGGATGCTGACGCGTGCCCCGGCGCGTGTCAGCATCCCTATGACAATCATGCGCGAGGAGGTCTATTTCGATGCCAGTCTATACATTCGATAAATTACCCCAGGAATATGTTACGCCCAAGTACTCTACGGGCAAGGGCGGAAGCATCACCGCCAACAAGATCGAAGTGAGTCTCTTGTCGTACCCGCCTGGAACCGGCGCAGTGGCGCATCAGCATCCCCAGGAGCAAATCATGGTTGTGCTAAGAGGCAAGCTGCGCTTGCGCTCCGGCGATACGGATGTCGTTCTGGGTCCCTCGGAGGGTTTCGTGATGGATCCGAACGTTCTCCACCAAGTTACAGTTGAAGGCGAACAGGAACTGGTTGTCTTTAGCTGCAAGAACCTGGTCGATGGCAAGGGACACAAGATTTAGGAGAAAATCGATATGAAAACCTTCCGTCTGGAAAAAGAAGACAAGTACACCATCAGCCCTCACTATTCGACGGCATTCGGCGAGACGGTCAAAGGCACCAAAGTTGAAATGGGGCACTATAAGTACGAAAAAGGCACGGGCGCGCAGCCGCACCACCATCCCGAGGAGCAAATCATCTGCATCCTATCCGGAAAGATTCGCGCCAAAGCCGGCGATGAAGAGTTTGAGCTTGGCCCCGGCGACGCGGTGTGGATTCCCTCGGAAACGGTTCACTCGGTCACCGCGCTGGAAGAGACGTATTTTTTCAGTTTCAAGGACATTGTGCCCAAGTAGTACGATATCGATGCGAAGTTGACCCGGGCTGTGTTTCCGGCTGACTGTCAACAATCCATCGATACGCGCATCGCAATCGTAGTGTCATTCTTGGAGGAGTAGATGAGTCCGGACTATTCAAGTTTTGGATTACAAGATAAAGTCGCGATTGTGACCGGTCCTTCGCAAGGTATTGGTCGGGCAATGGCGGTGGCGTTTGCGCAAGCCGGCGCGCACGTGGTGCTGGCGGAACACCCGGCATTTCATCAGGAAGCGCTCAAGGAATTGGCGCGCGAGATTGAAGGCATGGGACGCAAGGCATTGGTGGCGCCGACGGATGTGACCAGCGTCGCGCAGGTGCGTGCAATGGCAGAGAAGGCGAAGGAGGGATTCGGTCGAATCGATATTCTCGTCAACAACGCCGGTTGGACAGACACCACCCCCGCCATCGACGTGACCGAAGAGGAATGGGATCGCACGCTCGACGTTTGCCTCAAGAGCACGTTCTTCTGCTCGCAAGCCGTTGCGCGCGTGATGATTCCGCAGGGCGGCGGCAAGATCATCAACATCGGTTCGAACTTTGGCGTCACGGCGTTCAAAGGTCGCGTGGCGTATGGTACTGCCAAGGCGGGCGTTCACCAATTGACGCGCGCCCTCGCGTTAGAGTGGGCACCGCACAAGATCAACGTCAATTCTATCGCTCCCTGTCTCACCGAAACGCCAGGGCGTCGCGACGTGATGGCACGGCCGGGCTTCAAGGAATCGATTCTCGAGATGCTGCCCATCGGGCGATGGAATCAGCCAGAGGATCTCGTCGGCGCGGCGCTGTACCTCGCCAGTAGTTTATCGGACATGGTGGTGGGTCACATTTTGTCTGTCGATGGCGGCTGGACGATTCACTAGCGAATATGAGTCCATCGAGTTTCGGTTTGGAGGATCAAGTCGCGATTGTCACCGGCGCGTCGCAAGGGATTGGGCGAGTGTTGGCTTTGGCATTGGCAGAGCACGGGGCGCACGTCGCGCTTGTCGGTCTCAACGTGGATCGCGCGGAACAAGTCAAAGCAGAAATCGAAGCGCTGGGACGCAAGTCCCTCGTCGTGCAAACCGACCTCGCGCAGGTATCGCAAATTCGCGCGATGGCAGACCGGGTTCATTCTCACTTTGGACGAATCGATGTCCTGGTCAACAACGCCGATTGGACCGGCACGACGCCGGCAGTAGACGTGACCGAAGAAGAATGGGATCGCACGCTCGATATCTCGCTCAAAGGACTCTTCTTCGCCTGTCAGTCAGTTGCCCGCGTGATGATTCCACAAGGTCACGGCAAGATCATCAATCTTGGTTCGACGTTTGGTGTCGTCGGTTTTGGCGATAAATCTGTTTACGCGGCAGCGAAAGCCGGCGTGCATCACCTCACGCGTGTTTTGGCGTTAGAGTGGGCGCCGCATCAAATCAATGTGAATGCCGTTGCGCCGTGTATCACCGAAACGGCGTCGCGCCAAAACATTCTCGAGCGCCCGGGTTACAAGGAATGGGCGATCGGGAAGATGCTGCCGATCGGGCGATGGAATCAGCCGGAAGACCTTGTCGGCGCGGTGCTGTTCTTGTCGAGTCACTTGTCGGACATGGTCGTCGGTCACATCTTGATGGTCGATGGCGGCTGGACGATTCACTGATTCGTATCCATTGTCCAACCTCCCGCAGGTTGTTGATCGGCGTGGTTGCGCTTTTGAGCGATTGAACGATTTATCCGCGTAAGCCGCAAATTGGATAAATCTACGGGAGGCTGAACGTTACAGTGATTCGCAAATCAGTTTGGTTCACGATTAGAGAAGAGGCGTATGAAAATTGATACTCATTCCCATTTTATTCCTCCACAACTTATCGCGGATGCGCGACAAGGTCACGCGTTGAATGACGTCGCGGTGGAACGCCGCGGCGACGCCGAGTGGGTCGTTCACCCGCAAGGGTACCGATACCCACTGGCGGCGGAATTTTGGAACGTCGAGACGAAACTGAAGCAGATGGATCGGCTGGGCTTGGACGCAACCATCCTTTCCATCGCGCCGACCCTCTTTTTCTACTGGGCGGAGGCGAACGCCACGCGCGAATTCTGCCAGTTGGCGAACGAATCGGTCGCGCAGATGGCGGCGCAGTCCGGCGGACGATTGCACGGCATGGCGACGGTCCCGCTGCAAGACCCGGCAGCCGCCGTAACCGAATTGCGCCGGGCAGTCACGAAGCTTGGGTTGCGCGGCGTGGAGCTTGGCACGACGATGGAAAATGTGCCGCTCGATGATCCGCGCTTCGATCCGCTTTTTTCGGCGGCGGAAGAATTGAACGTGCCGGTGATGCTGCATCCGTACTACGTCGGACCCAAGGCGCAGTTAGCCGATTTCTACCTGACGAACCTGATCGGCAATCCGCTGGAGACGACTGTCGCGGCGGCGCGGTTGATTCTCTCCGGCTGCTTGGATCGCCATCCCAAATTGCAAATTCTCCTGGTTCACGCGGGCGGCTTTTTGCCATTCCAAATTGGACGGCTGGACCATGGGTATGAGGTGCGTTCGGAAACGCACGCGGTCATCCAACAACCGCCCTCCACGTATTTGAATCGCTTTTATTTCGATACGATCACGCACGCCAATGTTCCCCTCAAATTTCAGATCGACTTGGCGGGCAAAGACCACGTGGTGATCGGCACGGACATTCCATTCGATATGGCGGACACGCGCTTTACAGAGCGATTGTCGTTTGCGAATCTCGACGGTGCCGCCGCGAACGCGATCCAATCGCAAAACGCGATTCGACTCTTCGGTCTCGGATAAACCGCAGCGGGGGTGCGCGAGCATGAAAGATCGGTACGATATGTTTGTTGACGGTCGATCCGTCCCGGCAAAGAGCGGCGGTTATTTCGCCGTCGAGAACCCGGCGAAGGGTGAAACCGCCACGATGGTCGCCGAAGGCAAAGCCGAAGACATCGATTGGGCGGTCGCGGTTGGCAAACAGGCATTCCGAGATGGACGCTGGTCGCGGATGGAGCCGCGGCAACGCGCGCGCATTCTGAATCGCGCGGCGCAGGGCTTGCTGGACGCGGCGGACGAATTGGCGGAAATTGAAACCATTTCCACCGGTCGCCCGATCCGCGAGATGCAAGCGCAGATTCGGCGCGTGCCGGAATGGCTGGAGTACTTTGGCGCGCTGATCCAGGCGGCGGAAGGCAGCGTGCCGCCCTTCGCCGGCGCGTACCTCAATTACGTGCGGCGCTTGCCGCTCGGCGTCGTTGGACAACTGACGCCCTGGAATCATCCTCTGCTGATCGCGATGAAAAAGGTCGCGCCCGCGCTTGCTGCCGGTAATTCGCTCGTCGTCAAGCCGTCCGAACTCGCGCCGGTCGCCGTGATCGAATTGGCGCGCATTTGCGCTGAAGCTGGTGTGCCGAAAGGCGTCTTCAACGTCGTCCCCGGTTTCGGACCGAATGCCGGCAAGGCGTTGTCCGAGCATCCCGGTCTTGCCAAGTTGGATTTGACCGGCGGCACACCAACCGGACGCGCCGTCGCGGCTGCCGCCGGACGCAACTTGATTCGCGTGACGGCGGAACTGGGCGGCAAAGCGCCGGTCCTCATCTTCGACGATGCCGATCTGGACGCTGCGATCGACGGCGCGACCTTCGCCGCGTTCATCGCGTCGGGGCAGACGTGCGTGCAGGGCGCGCGCCTGCTGGTTCAGGCGTCGATTGCCGACGAGGTCACGCGCCGTTTTGTCGACAAGGTCCGTTCCATCCGGATCGGCGATCCGATGGACCCGCACACACAATTGGGACCGTTGGTTTCGCGCAATCAGCTCGAGCGCGTGTCCGGCTTTATCGATGGGGCGCGGCGCGAGGGCGCGGAAGTGGTCTGCGGCGGCGTGCGTCCGATCAGTCCGAATCTGCAAAAAGGATATTTCTACGAACCAACCGTCGTTGCTTCTGTGGCGCCCAGTATGACCATCGTTCGGGAAGAAATCTTTGGTCCCGTGACGGTCATTCTCCCCTTCACCGATGAGCAGCACGCGATTGATTTGGCGAATGATTCGCCGTACGGATTGGCGGCGGCGGTGTGGACGCGCGATGTGAAACGCGCGCATCGAGTCGCTCAGTCGCTGGAAGCCGGCGTGGTGTGGATCAACGACCATCACCGCATCGATCCGGCTTCGCCGTGGGGCGGCTTCAAAGACAGCGGCATCGGGCGCGAGAATGGCTGGGAGGCGCTGCGCGAATATACGCAGACGCAAAGCATCATCGTGAACTTGGACCCCGCGCCGTTTGATTGGTACGGTTCTGATTCGGGACAGCGGTACAGTTGAAAGGAGTTGACCAGTGTCTGTCACATTCATCGTGTTTCAACTTTTGAACGGGATTACGTTTGCCGCGCTGTTGTTTCTCCTCGCCAGCGGCTTTACGCTGATCTTTGGCTTGATGCGTGTGGTCAGTCTGACGCACGGCGCATTCTACCTGGTCGGCGGGTACGTGGGTCTCAGCGTCATCCGCGCCACCGGTAATTTTTTTCTGGGCATCGTGGTGGCAGCCGTGGTCATTGGACTTTTGGGTCTCGCGATTTAACGCGGCTTGCTGGGCTTTGTCCGCGGCGAGGAGTTGCCTCAAGTCCTACTGACGATCGGGCTGGCTTTTATCATGGCAGACCTATCGCTGGTGGTCTGGGGCGGCGACCCGGTCAGCATTCCGGTGCCGGATTTCCTGCGCTCTTCGTTCACCATCGGCAACCTGACCTATCCCGAGTATCGGATGTTTGTCGTCTTGATCGGCGCAGTCGTCGCGGCGGTGCTGTGGTATTTGCAAGCCAAGACGCGTCTGGGCGCGATCATCCGCGCCGGCGTGGACGACATCGAAATGGTGGATGCCTTGGGCATCAACATCAAACGCGTCTTCAGCGGCGTGTTTGTCGTCGGCGCGGCGCTGGCGGGTTTGACCGGCGTGGTGGGCGGCGCGTTCCTGAGTCTCTATCCCGGCGCGGACTCGGAGATTCTGCTCTACGGTTTGGTCGTGGTCATTATCGGCGGCTTGGGCAGTCTGGAAGGCGCGATCGTCGGCAGTCTGGTCGTCGGCTTGCTGGACACCTTCGGCAAGGCGCTCTTCCCTGAATTGTCCTACTTTACGATTTTCGGACCGATGGCAATCATGCTGGCGCTGCGACCCAGAGGATTGTTTGGGAGGATTTAGCCATGTTCCGTCGGTGGGCGAAGCTCATTTTCGTGTTGGCGCTTTTGGCGATTGGTCTGGCGGTGCCGTACCTGGTCGAACGGTTCTACGTGAACCTGGTCAGCGAGGTAATGATCTACGGCTTGCTCGCGATGAGCATCGACATTCTCGCTGGTTATACCGGGCTGACCTCGATGGGACACGCTGGCATCTTTGGCGTGTCTGCCTACGTCGCCGGCTACTTGCTCACCAAGAGCAGCATCCCGGCGTTCGCGGCACTGCCGATCGGTGTTCTCGCGTCGACGATTGCCGCCGCGCTGTTTGCGGTGATCGCCATCCGCACGTCGGGCGTGTACTTTCTGATGGTGACGCTGGCGGAAGGTATGATCGTGTGGGGCATCGCGTACCGCTGGGCGTCCGTCACCGGCGCGGAGAATGGCATTCGCGGCATCACGCGTCCCGACTTTATCCTGGCGTATTGGCAGTTCTACTATTTCGTGCTCTTTGTCTTTGTGGTCGTCGCGGCAGTCATGTATCGGCTCGTCAACTCGCCCTTCGGCTTGACGCTGAAGGGGATTCGCGAAAGCGAATCGCGGATGCGGACGCTCGGTTACAACACCGCGCTGCACAAATTCATCGGCTTTACCGCCACCGGCTTGTTCGCCGGCATCGGCGGCGCGCTGTACGCGCTGTATAACGGCTTCGTCAGCCCCTCCACCGTCGAATTCGCGCGGTCGGCGGAAGGCGTGCTGATGGTCATCGTCGGCGGCGCCGGCACACTGTTCGGCGCGGTCGTCGGCGCGGGCGTCATCATTTTCACGCGCGATATCATCAGTCTCTACACCTCGCGCTGGCCCACGGTGATGGGGCTGATCTTTGTGGTAACGATTTTGTTTGCGCGCAATGGATTGTTGGGACTGGCGCGCAGTTGGTTCAATCGAATCACCGAAACACGACAAGAAAAGACGCAACCCGCAGAGGAGGTGGTCGCCGAAGAAATTCAAGTCGATGAGTCACCGGAACGAGCCGCGCTTCGAGAAGGCGAATTAGAAATCCCTTGAGGCGCAGCGCCCAGTCGGCGAATGACTGGCGAAGAGACGTGTGCGAACTCTATCTCCGAAGGAGGAGAAAAAATGAAGCGATTTATTAGCGTGATGGTTGTTGGACTAGGATTGGTTCTCCTCGCCGCGTGCGCGCCGCCCGGCGCGGCAACGCAGCCCACGACCGCCGCCGCGCCGGCGACCCAGTCGGCGGCGCAGCCCACCGCGCCCGCAGCGGCGTCGAACGCGGGACCGATCAAGATCGGCGTGATGGCGCCTCAGACCGGTACCCTGGCTGCCAGCGGCAAGGACATGATCGATGGTTGGAATTTGTATTGGACGCAGCATGGCACCAAGGTCGCCGGGCGCGACGTTCAGATCTTTATCGAGGACGATGCGGGCAACCCGGACACCGCGCTGACCAAGGCGCGCCTTCTAGTCGAACAGCGCGGCGTCGATATGCTCGTGGGCAATCTCGCCGCCAACACCGGTCTCGCGGTCGCCCAATACGCCAAGGGCAACGGCATTCCGTACTTTATCCCGATCGTTTCAGCCGATGATCTCACCCAGCGCACGCGCATCCCCAACGTCGTGCGTTTGGCGGGCTGGACCAGCAGCCAGACGACGCACCCGTTTGGCGAATGGGCGTCGAAGCAGGGCTACAAGACGGTAGTAACGATCGCGCAGGATTATGCGTTCGGGCAGGAAAGCGTCGGCGGTTTTGTGCAGACGTTCACCGAGGGTGGCGGCAAAGTGCTCGCCGAGTTGTGGAATCCCATCGGCACGCCGGACTTTTCGACGTACCTCGCGCAGATCCAGAGCCAAAAGCCCGACGCGGTGTTCGTGGAAGAAACCGGCGCGGACTGCGGGCGATTCGTCAAGGCGTGGAACGACTTTGGTCTCAACGGCAAGATCGCCTTGCTCGGCAACGAAACGCTGGTCGATCAATCGCTGCTGCGCGGGATGGGACCTGAAGCCGAAGGCATCGTCAGCGTGGGCAAGTACGCCGAGGGACGCGACGCGCCAGAAACGCAAGACTTTGTGAATGCCTACGACAAGGCGTACAAACTGCTGCCTTCCTACTACTCGGTGAATATGTACACCGCGGCGCAGTTGATCGCCGCCGCTATCGAAAAAGCTAACGGCAACGTGTCCGACCATGCGGCGTTCGTCAATACCGTCAAGAGCGTTGCAATCACCAACACCCCGCTCGGACCGATCAAGACGGACGACTATGGCAACCCGATCCTCAACGTCTATCTGCGTAAGGTCGTCAAGCGCCCCGATGGACGTTTGTGGAACACGGTGACGTACACTTGGCCCAGCGTCTCGCAGTTCTGGACCTACGATGTAGCCAGCTATCTCAAACAGGCGGTTTATAGCCGCGATTTCCAACCCGGCTTTAACGCGACCGATCCTCTGAAGAAATAAACGCGGTGGCAGACCCGAAGGGTCGCAAGACTCTTCGGGTCTCGTCCAAAGGTTGATGCGTGCCAAGTTTTGAGTACTCGACGCCCACTACCGTCGATCAAGCCATTGCTCTCCTGAATCAGTCCGGCGCGTCCGCGCTGGCTGGTGGTACGGATTTGCTCATCCACCTGCGCGCGGGCATCGTCGCGCCCAAACAATTGGTCGATCTGAGCGCGCTTGATCTGAACTATGTGCGGAAGGACGATGGCATTATCCGCATCGGCGCGATGACGACCTTCGCCGAGATTCTCGATTCCGATGTGGTGCGGCGCGATCTGCCCTGCCTCGCGGAATCGGCGGCGGAGATCGGCGCGGTGCAGACCCGCAATATGGCGACGCTGGGAGGCAATCTGTGCTCTGCTGTTCCATCGGCGGATTCCGCGCCGCCGCTGTTGGTCTACGACGCGCGCGTGAAAATTGCCGGCAGTGACGGCGAGCGGCTGGTTCCGCTGGAACAGTTTTTTGTTGGACCCAAGAAGAATGCTCTAAAACCGGGCGAACTCTTGATCGAAATTCAGGCGTCCGTCCCATTACCCCGGACCGGCGCGCGCTTTCTCAAATTAGGTCGGCGCAAGGCGATGTCGCTCGCGGTCGTGAACGTCGCCGCGCGGCTAACGTTGGGACAAGACCACCGGCGCGTGGAAAATGTCCGCATCGCGCTGGGCGCGGTTGCCCCAACCCCGCGGCGCGCCAAGCGCGCAGAAAGTGTGTTGCAAGGCAGCGACGTTTCCGAATCCTTGATCGACCGCGCGGCGCGCGCGGCGGCGGACGAGATCGCGCCGATCAGTGACCTGCGCGCCACCGCGACCTTTCGACGCGAGTCGAGCCGCGTGCTGGTCAAGCGCGCACTGACGCACGCGTGGCAAATGGCAACCGGAGAAACCAAGCCAAATGATTGAGCGGCAAATCGAACTGCGCGTCAATGGGCAATCGTTTACCATCCTCGTCAAGCCGCAAGACCTTTTGGTCGATGTGCTGCGCGATCAGCTGGGTTTCACCGGCACCAAGAAGGGCTGCGGCACCGGCGAGTGCGGCGCGTGCACCATTTTGCTGGACGGCAAGCCGGTCAATTCCTGCTTGATGCCGGCGCTGCGGGCGCGGAACAAGGACATTATTACCATCGAAGGTCTGGGCACGCCGGAGCATCTGCATCCGCTGCAGCAAGCGTTCATCGAGAACGCCGCGGTGCAGTGCGGATTCTGCGCCCCTGGCATGCTGCTTTCCGCCAAGGCGCTGCTCGATGCGAATTCTCATCCGACCGAAACGGAGATCCGTCAAGCCATTTCTGGCAATCTCTGCCGATGCACCGGCTACGCCAAGATCGTGCAGGCGGTCAAGGCAGCCGCGCAAGCGATGACGCAAGGAGACGGCAACCCATGACCCACGTCATCGGACAGCGGATTCCGCGGCACGATGCGATTCTCCAGGTGACCGGCAAAGCGGAATACGGGATCGATCTGGCGCGCCGCGGAATGCTGCACGCCAAGGTGCTCCGCAGCGCGCTGCCGCACGCCAAACTATTAAAGCTCGACACGACGCGCGCGCGGAATCTGCCGGGCGTTGCCGCCGTCATCACTGCCGCGGACGTTCCCAACAATCGCTTTGGCTTTACGCACCTCGATCAGCCGCTGCTCGCCGAGGACAAGGTGCGCTATCGCGGCGACGCGATCGCAGCCATTGCGGCGGACTCGCTGAAGACCGCCGAGGAGGCGCTCCGTCTCATCGATGTCGAGTACGAACCGCTGCCGGGAATCTTCGACCCAGTTCAAGCGATGGAACCGGACGCGCCCAAGATTCACGGCGAGAGCAACATCGCCTCGCACATCAAGATTCGGTACGGCGACATCGAACTCGGCTGGTCGCGGTCAGACGAAATCGTCGAGGATACGCTAACGACGCAGATGATCGAGCACGCGTCGATCGAGCCGCACGCCGCGCTCGCGGAAGTGGATGGACGCGGAATGGTGACAGTTCACAGCAGCGTGCAACGACCGTTTCTGATCGCGACCGATCTGAGCAAGATTCTCAAAATTCCATTGAACCGCATCCGTGTGGTAGTGACGGCGGTGGGCGGCGGGTTTGGCGGAAAAAACGAAATCACGATGGAGCCGTACATCTGCCTTCTCGCGCTCAAAACGGGCAAGCCGGTCAAGCTCGTCTACACGCGCGAGGAAGAATTCCAAGCCACGACGGTGCGGCATCCGTACATCGTCAAATACAAAAGCGGCGTAAAGAAAGACGGCACGCTGGTGGCGCGTCAGGCGCGCATCGTCAGCGATGCCGGGGCGTACGTTTCTTGGGGCGAATCGACGTTGAGCAAGGCGTGCATTCACGGCGCGGGACCGTACCGCATTCCCAATGTCAAGATCGACGGCTATCTGGTTTACACGAACAACAGCATCGGCGGAGCGATGCGCGGCTTTGGCGTGCCGCAGCTGGGATTCGCGCATGAGGTTCACACCGATCACATCGCGGAAAAACTCGGCATCGATCCGCTCGAGTTCCGGCTCAAGAACGCGCTGGTCGATGGGTCGTCTCTGCCGACCGGTCAGGTCTTGGAAAGCGTGCCGCTCAAAGAGACGATGCGTCAAGCCGTTCAGTTGATCGGATGGAAGAAAGAGGTGGCGTGGGATGAAAAAGCGCGGTAAAGGAATCGCGTGCATGGTTTATCCGATTGGCTTTACGTCTTACCCCAATCCCAGCGCCGCGTTCGTTCAGGTCAATCAGGACGGGAGCGCGGTGGTGCTGACCGGCGCGACCGATGTAGGGCAGGGTTCGACAACCGCGCTGGCGCAAATCGCCGCCGAGGAACTGGGCATCGCCTACGATGCCGTGACGATGGTGACGAGCGATACACAGCGGACGCCCTTCGATTTAGGTTCGGTCGCGAGCCGCGTAACCTACATCACCGGCAACGCGGTCAAGCGCGCCGCCGGCGACGCGAAAAAGACATTGCTCCAAGTCGCCGCGGAAATGCTCGATGTGATGAGTCCCGATGAATTGGAAGCGGGCGATGGGAAAATCTACGTCAAGAATTCTCCGGACCGAAATGTGTCCGTCGCCGCCGTCGCGCGCGAAGCGACGCTGGTGAAAGGTCGTCCGCCGATTGGCGAAGGCAGCTACAATCCCACCACGACGTTCCTCGATCCGGAAACCGGACACGGCAAGCCCTACGAAGCGTACGTCTTTGCGACGCAGATCGCCGAAGTCGAGGTGGATACAGAAACCGGGCAAGTGGATGTACTGAAAATCGCCGCCGCGCACGATTGCGGCAAGGCGATCAACCCGTTGTTGGTGGAAGGACAAATCGAAGGCGGTGTGGCGATGGGGCTGGGATACGGCTTGATGGAAGAAATGGTTTTGGAAAACGGCGTCGTGAAGAATCCACAGTTCACAGATTACATCCTGCCCACCGCGCTCGATATGCCGCTGATCGAGACGGCGATTGTCGAAGTGCCGGTGTCCACCGGCCCGTTTGGCGCAAAGGGCGTCGGCGAACCCTCGTTGATCCCCACCGCGCCCGCCATCGTCAACGCAATTTACGATGCAATCGGAATCCGAATCTACGACTTGCCGGCAACGCCGAGCAAGATCCTTGCTGCCCTCAAGGAAAAGGAAAGGGCGAATATACTCAAAGAGGAGGAGTAATGCGAAAGACAACTGTCGTTTTCACCGCTCTGCTGGTTCTGGTTGCGCTTGCAGCGTGCGCCGCGCCGGCGGCACCCACTGCCGCGCCGCTGCCAACCACCGCGCCGGCGCAACCTACCGCTGCGCCCGCGCAGCCAACCACCGCGGGATCACAACCGACCACTGCGGCGGCGACCAGCGCGCCCAGCGGAAAGGGTCCCATCAAGATCGGCATCATCGCGCCAACGACCGGCAACTTTGCCGCAAATGGGCAGAGTATGATCAACGGTTGGAAGCTGTGGTGGGACAAGAACGGGTACACCGTCGCCGGTCGCCAAGTCGAAATGTACTACGAAGACGATGCGGCGAATCCGGACACCACGTTGAGCAAGGCGCGCTTGCTCGTCGAACAACGCGGTGTGAACATGATCGTCGGTCCGTTGGCGGCGAATACCGGTCTCGCGCTGGCAGGGTACGCCAAGGATCATCCCACCGTTCCGTTCTTCTTCCCCATCGTGTCGGCTGACGATCTGACGCAACGCACCCGCTATCCCAACGTCATCCGCATCGCCGGGTGGACGAGCAGCCAGACGACTCAGCCCTTCGGGCAGTGGGCGTACCAGCAAGGGTATCGCAAAGTCGTCACGGTCGCGCAAGATTTTGCCTTCGGTCAAGAGACCGTCGGCGGCTTTGTTCGCACCTTCACCGAAGCGGGCGGTCAGGTCTTGACCCAGATCTGGCATCCCATCGGAGTGCCTGACTTTGGTCCGTACATGGCGCAGATTCAGGCGCAGAATCCGGACGTCGTCTTCATCGAGGAATCCGGCGGCGACGCGATCAAGTTCGTCAAGGCATGGAACGATTTTGGACTCAAAGGCAAGATCGTGTTGCTCACGAACGAGACGGCGTTGGATCAGTCCGCGCTTGGCGGAATGGGACCGGAAGCCGAGGGACTCGTCTCGGTGGGGCACTTTGCGGAAGGACGCGACGATCCAGTGACGCAAGCGTTCGTTTCGGACTATGACGCGGCGTACAAGAAACTGCCCTCGTACTACGCGGCGGATATGTACACCGCGGCGCGCATTTTGACCGAAGCGATCACCAAAGTTAATGGAAACGTCGAGGACTCCAGTAACTTTATGAAAGTGGTGTTGGCGAGCGACCTGAGCAATACGCCGATGGGTCCTGAGAAGATGGACTCGTACGGTAATCCTATCGAGAACGTCTATCTTCGCAAAGTGGTAAAGCGACCCGATGGGCGGTTGTGGAATATCGTGACGTACACCTGGCCCAACGTCTCACAGTTCTGGACGTACAACCCAGCCGACTTTTTGAAGAACCCGGTGTACAGCCGCGATTTCCAGGGAATCAAAAAGTAAAGGGTGCGAAAGTAAGGCAAAGCGTGGTCTCGTCATTGCGAGGAGCGGCGACAAAGCGAATTCCGCGAGTTGGGGATGGCTTGCAATCCGCCCTCGCAATGACCGACCAGATGTCTGCACTCTCGATAGGATTCAACTATAATGACCGAAAGCAATGACGCTATTGCGCTCACGCTTGAAAATGTAGCGAAGGACTTTGGCGGTCTGCGCGCCGTCGATCAAGTCAGTCTGCGTGTGCCGGTTGGCGAACGCCGCGCGATCATCGGACCGAACCGCGCGGGCAAGACGACACTCTTCAATCTGATCTCCGGCGAATTGCCGGTCACCCAGGGCAAGATTATTTTGTTTGGTCAGGACGTGACCGCGATGCCGCCGTATCGCCGGGTCGGTCTCCAGATGGGACGCACGTACCAAATCACGAACGTGTTCCAGAAACTCTCGGTCGAAGAGAACGTCCTCCTCGCCGCGCAGGGTTTATCGAACATCAAATATGCGTTTCATCGCACGCTGCCGCGCCGGGGCGCGATCTACGAACAGATGACCTCGGCGCTGCAATCCACCGGCTTGACGGACAAAGCTCACCTGCCCGCCCAAAAACTGTCCTACGGCGAACAGCGCCAACTCGAACTCGCGCTGGCATTGGCAACCGGTCCCCGAGTCTTGTTATTGGACGAACCTGCCGCCGGTCTCTCCGCTGTCGAACGGACGCGCATCGCCGCGCTGATCCGCAGTCTGCCCAAGAGTCTGACCATCGTTTTGATCGAGCACGATATGGACCTGGCGCTCGGGCTGGTCGATCAAGTGACTTGCTTGCATTTTGGTCGAGTGATCGCCGAAGGTACTCCCGATGCGATTCGCGTCAACGCGACGGTGCAAGAAGTCTATCTGGGGGCAGGTTAACCATGTTGGAAGTTCGCAATCTCCAAAGCTATTACGGCGGCGCGCACGTCCTGCGCGGCGTGTCGCTGACGATTCCGGAAGGGAAAGCCGTCGCGCTTTTGGGACGGAACGGCATGGGCAAGACGACGCTGATCCGCTCCATCATGGGCACGATGCCGCCGGTCGTACGGCAAGGCAGTATCCTTTACAACGGCGAAGAGTTGGTCGGCAAAGCGCCGCATGACATCGCCCAGCGCGGACTGGGACTCGTGCCGCAAGGGCGACGCGTCTTTCCATCGCTCACCGTGCAAGAACATCTCACTGTTGCCAGCCGTCCGCCCAAAAGTCACTCGGACACGCGCGTGAACTGGACTCTGGATCGCATCTACGAACTCTTCCCGCGCCTCGCCGAACGCAAGGAACATCGCGGCAATCAGTTGAGCGGCGGCGAACGCCAGATGCTGGCGATTGCGCGCGCGTTGACGACGAACGCCGACCTGCTCCTGATGGACGAACCATCCGAAGGTCTCGCGCCGATTATGGTGCAGCAGCTCAAGCACGATTTTCTTGCGCTCAAGTCTTCTGGCGTTCCGATCTTCCTGGTCGAACAAAATGTGGGCTTGGCGCTCGCAGTGGCAGACGTGGTCTATATCATCGAGCGCGGACAAGTCGTGTACCAGGGACAACCGGAAGAGTTGGCGGTGAATGAAGAGATCAAGCGCAAGTATCTGGGAGTAGCGTAAACACGTTGAACAGTGGGACAGTGAGACCGTGGACAGTGGGACAGTATCCAGTATTCAGTCACTGGATACTGAACATTGGATACTGGATACTCAATACTGTTCACTGAACCTCAGGAGATTTCACCATGCGCGCAATGGCTGTGACAGACTATAATGCTCCGCTCGAATTGATCGATGTGCCGATCCCGGAAGTCAAGCCGGGATTTGTGTTGATTCGCATCTTGACCTGCGGCGTCTGCTATTCCGATTACAAGACCGCGCACGGCAAGATGGCGTACTCGCCGACGCTGAAACTGCCGCACGTGCCGGGACACGAGATCTGCGGCGAGGTGGCGGAAGCGGGCGCGGAGACCGGCTTTCGCGTGGGCGAGCGCGTGATCGTCTACAATTATTGGTCGTGCGGCAAGTGCGCGATGTGCCGGATGGGACAGGAAAATCTGTGTGAGAATTTGACCGCGTGGGTCGGATTCACCAATCCCGGCGGATTTGAAGAGTACCTCGCGGTACCGGCGGAACGATTGCTGCGCTTGCCGGAGGGCATCACGCCGGAACAAGCCGCGCCGACTTCGTGCGCGTTGGGCACGAGTTACCGCGCGGTCGTCACACGCGCGCAGGTGCGCCCCGGGCAAACGGTGGTGATTCAAGGCGTTGGCGGCGTGGGGCTGAACAGTCTTCAAGTGGCGCG
>DAIDTM010000117.1 GCA_027457205.1 Anaerolineae bacterium
GCGCCCCGATAGAATCGTTCTACGGTGTAGGCGTAACAGTTGCCGGCAAGAGCGTCGGGACGATGCCCGGCGGCGCGGCAGCCGGCGTGGCGGTCGTCGTGATCGTTCCGGTCGCGGCAGCCGTCGGCGTCAGCGGCGTCGTGGGCGTGAACGTTGGCGTCGGCGTTGGTTGGTACGGCGGCGCGGTCAGCCACGCGGACAGACTGTCGATGGTGGCGCTGTCGACGATGAACACTTTTTTGTCGCCGGTATATGCCACGTAATAACCGGACTGGTCGGGTGTCTTGTTGCCCACCGTGATCGCGTACTGCATGGTATTGCTCATCACCATTCGCGCTTCCAGCGTGGGCGTGACCAAGCCAAACGGCGCGAGATCGGTCACATCGGTCAGCACGCGCGTCGCTTGCAGACTGGCAAGCTGGCTCACCGCCGTATCGATCGCGGCGCTGTCGCCCGGTTTGGCAGCCGGCTGCTCGACCTGCCAGTCGTTCCCCGCGCGGGTGACCGTCACCGTGAGCGGTTTCTGCAGATCGCGCACCTCGACGGTCTTGATGTCGAGAGCATTCAGATTAAAGACCACCGGCGCGGGCGGCGTTGGCGTAGAGAGCTGCGCCGGCGTCTTGGGGTATTCGACGAACCAGACGTAGCCGAGGAGCACCGCGAAAATCGCCAGGACGATTAACGTATTGCGCGGTTTCACGCTTACCGCCTCCTCAGCCAAACCAGCAAGCCGATCAGCAGGATCGCCGCGGGCAAGAGCACACTGCTCGTGACCGTCAAGAAGAGAGACTGCTCGCCGGTCAGGAACATCGGACTGCTAGCCGCCGCTTTAGGCGGCAGCGAGATCAAGACCGGTTGATTCGCGAGCCAGTGGATCGAATTGAGGAAGAGCTGCCCGTTTCCCGACTGCACCTGCGCTTGCTGTCCGCCGACGGTCAGGCGCGCGTTCAGCGTTCCATTCGACACAAAGGTCGAATTGCCGATCACGACCAATTCGGCGGGTTTGTCACCGCTGCCTTGGACCGCGTACGCCAGATCGAGCGGACCTTTGGCGTCGGTCGCGGCGTTGTACTGCGCGGTCTGATTCTGGAGCGCCTTAAAATCGGTTTCGCCCCAGCTCGCGTCGCTCGATGAAAAGAGCGAGGTCGCGGTAGTGCCGGTGATCGTCGCGGTCATCGTCGTCATCGAACGAATGCCGGGGAAGAACGAGTTCAAGCCGTTGAGGTCTTGGGTGATCGTGTGCGAATTGTACGTCTGGATCACCGGCACCTCGGCTTGCCCGACGATGCCGTACTTGGGATCGATGACGATGTCGTTCCGCATTTTCAATCCCCACGCTGCCAGCACGCCGTCCAACCCGGAATCGACCTGCGGATCGATCATCATAAAGACGTGTCCGCCCTTGGCGAGATAGTCCTGCACGACTTTGGCTTCGGCGGGCTGGAAAGGCACCGTCGGACCGGCGATGACCAACGCGCTAATGTCCGACGGCAGCGTGGAGGTGATCGTCGCCAGATTGATCGTAGAAACCTTGTAGTTATCCGTCTCTAGCCCGGTCTTTAAGATGCTATAGCCGCTGTTGCCCGTATCGTCCGGGCTGTGCTCGCCGTGCCCAGTTGTAAAGTAGAGCGTCGGCTGCGTGTCCTGCGAAACTTTGAGCAGCGCATTGGTCAAACCGGATTCATCTGGCGTGAGGACGTTCTCACGCCGCGTACCGCGCTCCAACACGACCGTGCCATCGGCGACAATCTTGTACGAGTTGGCAATTTGCGGCTGCGCTTGCGGATCGATAAAGCGGTACGTGAACTTGTCGGTCTGCGCGGCGTACTGTTTCAAACGGTCTTCCACATCCGGCTGGCTTTGCCGCGCCTGCGGTGTAAAGAATGCCGTCGCCTGGACCGGCTCTTTCAGATTCTTGAGCACCTGGATCGTTTGAGGAGAAA
Source organism: Anaerolineae bacterium (assembly GCA_027457205.1). Taxonomy (GTDB): domain Bacteria; phylum Chloroflexota; class Anaerolineae; order UBA4142; family UBA4142; genus DAIDTM01. The sequence goes on from DAIDTM010000117.1 coordinate 1,944, forward strand.
GCGTATACGCCTGGTTCGCCGTCAAGTCCCAGCGATAGGTATACCGCGAGCCGAGAAAGTTCAGCAGCCCGACGATGCCGACGAATGCGATGGTCACCACCAGCGCGTTCGATCCGTAGCGCACACCGCGGCTGCCGATGGCTTGGCGCACCTCGGCGGGACGCGCGTAGATGTACAGCGCAAAGCATACGACGCCCAGCGCGAGCAGTGCGATCAAGCCGGGATCCGGCAGGCGTCCCAGGATTTTCAGAATCGCCGCCGCGACCCACAGCGCGATGCCGACCGCGCCGATATACGTCGCCCATCCTTCTAATCGTTCGCGCATTATCGCCACCTCCTCGTCTGCAGCACCTGTGTTGCGATGAATAGGGAAACGACGATCACGCTCAGCGGGTAGATGAGGTCGGGCGTGTTAATGACGCCCTGCAGGAAATTGTTATAGTGCTGCGTGATCGCCAGGTAGGTCAGCGCATCGCCCGGCGCGCCGCCGCCGACGATCTGGCTCATCGCGTCGGCGATCCACATCAAAATCAAGATCACCAGCCCTATGATGTACGCGACGACCTGATTTTGCGTCAGCGACGAGGTCAGCACGCCGATCGAGAGGAACGCGCCGCCCAGCAGCAGCACGCCGAGATAGCTCGACAGCATCGGACCGTAATCGGGTTTGCCAAACACGGTGAGCAGCACGACATAGTACAGCGTCGGCGCGAGCAGCATCGCTGCAAACAAGATCAGACTGCCCAGAAATTTTCCGACCACCACTTGCCAATCGTGCAGGGGCGAGGTGAGCAGCAGTTCCAGCGTGCCCATGCGCTGCTCTTCCGCCAATAGTTTCATCGTCAGCGCCGGCGCAAGCAAGACCAGGATGAAGGTGATGTTGCTAAAGGTGCTGCTCAACGACGCGGTCATCGAACTCGTGACGATTAGTGAGAACAGGACGCCGGTGATCACCAGGAACGCCGCGCTGACGACGTACGCGACCGGCGAGACGAAAAACGAATTGAGTTCGCGTGAGGCAATCGTCCAAACATTTCTCATTGCGGTTCCTCCGTCGTCGTCAGTTTCAGAAAGACTTCTTCCAGCGACAGACCCACCGGGCGCAGTTCCAGCACACCCCAGCCGCGTTGCACCGCCAGTGCGGCAATGTCCGCGCGCCGGTCGCTACCCAGGTTCGTCTCGATCTCGAACGCGCCCGGCGCGGCGTCGGTCGCTTTGACGCCCAGAACGCCTTTGACTTTTTCCAGTTCCGTCGGAATTTCTGGCGCGGCTTGGGCGACCTGGAGGAAGACGTGCTCCGCGCCGCGCACGCGCTCACCCAATCGCGCCGGCGTGTCCTCCGCGACGATCTTGCCTTCGTTGATAATGAGCACGCGCGAGCAGACCTGGCTCACCTCCGGCAGAATGTGCGTGCTGAGAATGACCGTGTGCTCGCCGGCGAGGGACTTGATGAGCTTGCGGACTTCGATGATCTGCTTCGGATCGAGACCGATGGTCGGCTCGTCGAGAATAAGTACCTCCGGCTCGTGCACAATCGCCTGCGCCAGACCAACGCGCTGCCGGTATCCTTTCGACAGTTTGCCGATCAGTTGGTCCGCGCGGTCGGTGATGTTGGTCAATTCCATCGCGCGCTCGATGGCGTTGTCGCTGTCTGCCACGTGGCGCAGGCGCGCGGAAAAATCGAGATAATCCCAGACCGACATTTCGGGGTAGAGCGGCACGGTTTCCGGCAAATAACCGATGCGCTTGCGAACTTCCATCGAGTCCGCAAAAACGTCATAGCCCGCCACGCGCGCCGTCCCGCTCGACGGCGGCATATAGCCGGTCAGGATGCGCATCGTCGTCGTTTTGCCCGCGCCGTTCGGTCCCAGAAAGCCGAGGACTTCGCCTTTCTGTACGTTGAACGAGACTTCGCGCAGCGCCACGTACGTGCCATAGTCCTTGACGAGGTTCTGAACATCAATCATCACTTCTGCCATTGACTAACTCCCAATTGAGGATTGCGGTTGCCCAGCCCAACCTCCCGCAGGTTGAGCAGCCATGAGTTGAAAAATCGAGTGCTGCATTCATTGACACTAATCATCCATAATGAAAAGAACATTAAACGGAGATTAGAACCGGCTAATGCGCTCACGCGCCGTCCCTACGCCTTGTTTTCCAATCGCGCAATCGCGCGCGCGATGCGCGGCAGAGTTTTCTCCCGTCCCAGCACGCGCATGCTGCCCATCAGCGGAAGCGAGACCGTTCTGCCGGTCACCGCAACGCGCAGCACGCCGAAGAACTGCGCGTTCTTTTGCCCCAGTTGCTCGGCGTCCACGCGCAACTCCGCCTCGATCTTTTCTTCGTCCGCGAACGACGGATACTTTTCGAGTGTGGCTTGCGCGGCGCGCAGCGCAGCCAGCGCGGTCGTCGGATCGCTTTTGCCGATCAGCGACTGAACAGCGTACTCCAAATCATCGACAAAGATATAATCCGCCAGTGCGACGATGTCGCTCAATTTTTTGAGGCGTGCACGCACGAGCGGGATCAGCTCGCGCACGGTTGCCGCGTCCGCGTGCAGATGAGCGCGCTCGAGGAACGGCAGCAGCCGCGTCGCCAGTTCGTCGTCCGGCAGCGCGCGGATGTAATAGCCGTTCATCCAATCGAGCTTGGTGTGGTCGAAGACCGCCGGCGCGTGTCCGATCTTGTCGAGCGTGAACAGATCGATCAACTGCTGGCGCGTGAAGATTTCTGTCTTGTCGTCATACGACCAGCCGACGAGCGCGAGAAAATTGACCAGCGCTTCGGCGAGATACCCTTCGTCGCGGAACTGGATGACGCTGGTCGCGCCGTGCCGCTTGCTCAACTTTTTCTTATCGGGACCGAGAACGTCCGGCACGTGCCCGTGCATCGGAATATCCCAGCCGAACGCCTGATAGAGCAGAACGTGCTTGGGGAACGACGGAATCCATTCGTCGGCGCGCATGACGTGCGAGATTTGCATCAGGTGATCGTCGACGACGACGGCAAAGTGGTACGTGGGAAAGCCGTCGGATTTAATCAGTACCTGATCGTCGACGTCCTTGTTCGCGATCGTCAGATCGCCGTGGATGAAATCGTGCAGCGTCGTTTTGCCTTCCTGCGGCACCGCGAGCCGCACGACCTTCGCATCGCCGGCGCGTTCGTGCGCGGCGCGTTCTGCTGGCGACAAAAAGCGGCAGCGCAAATCGTACCGCGTCGGTTCGCCGCGCGCCTGCTGCTCCCGGCGCATCTGCTCCAAGCGCTCCGGCGTGCAGTAGCAATAGTACGCGTGCCCGGACGAAATGAGTTGCTGCGCGTGCGCGTGATAAATCGGCAGGCGCTGCGACTGGACGTAGGGTCCGTACGCTCCGCCAATGTCCGGTCCCTCGTCCCAGTCCAAGCCGAGAAAACGCAGCGAGTCCATGATCAGTTCAAGACCATTTTCGACTTCGCGTTTTTGGTCGGTGTCTTCGACGCGCAGGATAAATTTGCCGCCGCTGTGCCGCGCCCACAACCAGACGAACAGCGCGGTCCGCAGACTGCCGATGTGCGGCGCGCCGGTCGGGCTGGGCGCAAAGCGCACGCGAACTTGAGCCATCACGATCCCCCGAGTTCGACAAAAGTCAGTTTGCCGTTTTGAATTTTGAACGACCGCGCGTATGGTTGCCCCGCGATCCGGACGATGTAATCGCCGACCGGCAGATCGCCGACCGCGAAATTCTCGCCGAGAACCTCATCCGAGTTGACGGGGGGCCATTTGTCGATGCTGTACGTTTCGGTGCTGACGACGAATGCCTCCGTGGCGTCCGCGCGGTAGATGTTGACGATAGCGCCGCGCACCAATTTGCCCTGCGCGTCCGTAAAGCGTCCTGCCAGCGAGCCGTACCCCGGCAGCGGCGTCATCCACAGAATCGGATTGCGTGTGTGGTAGTAATCGTCCACCCCCAGCCGAATCTCAAAATGAACGTGCGGTCCTACCGCGACGCCGCTATCGCCAATCTCGCCGATCAACATTCCTTTTTTCACCGCATCGCCCTGGGAAACATCGATCTTGCTCATGTGACCGTAGAGCGCAAAGACCGGCTGTCCCTGATATTCCTGCGCTAGTTCGATGACGACCAGGTTCCCATAAAAGCCATCGGGCAGCGTGGGATCGTCCACGCCGCAATAGCTCTTGCCGTCGTTGCCGCAGATCGGCTCCTTGTCGTTGCCCGCGACCACGACCGTGCCATCGGCGACGGCGTAGAGCGGCGTGCCGATGGGATTCTGGTCAAAATCTTCGCCGTGATGAACATCGTACTGACCAAACTCGGTGGTGCCGTAGAGGTATACCGGATCCGGAATGGTACGGTTCGCATCCGGTCCCACCGGACGACCGACCAGGAAATGCTGAACGAACGGGCGCGGCGTTGGCGTCGCCGGCGGCGTCAGCGCGACGCTGCCGGTCGATGTGACGGTCGGAGCGTCCGTTGGCGTGGGAGGCAGGGTGGGAGTGCTCGTGCGCGTCGGCGTAGCGG
>DAIDTM010000118.1 GCA_027457205.1 Anaerolineae bacterium
TTTTTCTTCTGCGCGTCGTTGCCCGCCAACAGAATCGGCAGCGCGCCCAGCATAATGCCGCCCATCGATGTGCCCATCCCCGCGCAGCCCCAGAACAATTCCTCTTGGACGATGCAGTCCGTCACGTGGCTGGTGACGCCCGCGCCGCCGTATTCTTCCGGCAGCGCGTACGTTAACAGTCCAACGTCCTGCGCTTTTCTCAACACGGGCCAGGGAAATTCTTCCTTCTCGTCATAGTCGTGCGCGACCGGGCGCATTTCCTTTTCGGCGAACTCATGCGCCATTTCTTGCATGTTCCGTTGTTCTTCGGTCAAATCAAAACCGATCATTGAATTCCTCCTTCAATAATTTCAGGTTTTCGATTTCAGATCGACCAGCGTCCAAATCCGCAATCTGAGCTATTCAATCTGCAATCTTTATTACGCCAGTTTCTGCCAACCGGGCAATCTCTTCCTCTCCCATCTCTAATCGCTCTAGTATTTCGCGCGTGTGTTCGCCCTGGCGCGGCGGCGGCGTCGGCGAGTTCGGCGCGAATACGAACACCGATCCGATTTGCGGAATCTTGCCGATGCCCGGCACATCCATCTGCGCGATCAAGCCGCGATGCCGGATGTGCGGGTCGTCGAACACCGCGCTGAAATCACGGACCGGCTCGATGCACGCGTCGAGCGTTTTGAACAACTCCAGCCATTCGTCGAGCGTGCGCGTCTTGAAGATTGCCGCCACGTCCGGTACGGCGTCGAATTCCTGCTGCCGCGCGTTCAAATCGTCGCGCTCGACCGCCTTGCAGAATGCCGCCCAAAAATGCGGCTCGATCGCGCCGATCGTGATGTATTTGCCGTCGCGCGTTTCGTAGACGTTGTAGCATGCCATTCCGCCGTTCAATTGCATCTTGCCGCGCTCGGTCTTTTTACCCGCCGCGTACGTTCCACCGATGATCGTGCCCGCCCACGACAGCGCGCCGTCGAACAGACTCACGTCGAGGTACTGCCCCGCGCCGCTCTTGTCGCGGCTGATCAACGCGGCGAGGATCGAAATCGTCGCGAGCATCCCGCCGCTCAAGTCCGCAATCTGCACCGCCGGTGGAATCGGCGGACCGTCTGCCGCGCCATTGGCGGCAAGCAGTCCGTTCAGCGCGATGTAATTCAAATCGTGTCCGGCGCGGTCTTTGTACGGACCGCTTTGTCCGTACCCGCTGAGCGAGCAGTAAACCAGGCGCGGGTTGATCGCGCGCAGCGCGTCGTAACCAATGCCCCATTTATCAACTTGACCGGGGCGAAAGGATTCCAAGACCACGTCGGCGTCGCGTACGAGGCGCATGAAAACTTGTTTGCCACGCGCGTTGCGAAAGTTCAGCGCGACGCTTTTCTTGTTGCGGTTGACCATCAGGTACGCCGCGCTGATCGTCTCGCCCGTCTCCTTGTTTTCCACAAAAGGCGGAATGAGCCGCATATAGTCGCCCAAGCCGGGCGTTTCGATTTTGATGATCTCCGCGCCCAAGTCCGCCAGCAGCATCGTTGCGTACGGACCCGGCAACAAACGGGAGAGATCGATGATGCGAATTCCGTCGAGAGGTTTCATGGGCAATGAGCCAATGGGCCAATTGTCCAATGAGCCAAAACGCCAAATTCGATTCTTTTTTGGCTTGTTGGTTCATTGGGTAATTGGCTCATTCTTTCCTTCACGAGATATTTTGCAAGACAAGCGCAATGCCCTGCCCGCCGCCGGCGCACAGCGCGATTACACCAAATTCCGCGCGGCGATGTTTAAGTTCGTATGCCATCGTCAGCAGCAGGCGGCTGCCGCTCATTCCGACCGGATGACCGAGCGCGATGCCGCCGCCGTTCACGTTCAATTTTTCAGGATCGAGATCGAGTTCTCGGATCGTCGTGACGATCATCACCGCGAACGCTTCGTTCACCTCGAACAGCGCGATGTCTTGCTGTGTCAACCCGGCTTTTTTCAGCGCGGCGGGAATCGCGACGACCGGCGCATAGCCGGTGATGAGCGGATCGACGCCGACGACCGCCCACGACACGATTTTCGCGAGCGGCTGGATGCCAAGCGCGTTTGCCTTTTCGCGCGAGGCGACGAACACCGCGCACGCGCCATCGTTCATTGTCGACGCGTTGCCGGGCGTGATCGTGCCGTCGGATTTCCATTTCGGCTCAAGCCGCGCGAGTTTCTCGAGCGACGTGTCCGCGCGCGGACCTTCGTCTTTGTCCAGAACGCGCATTCCCTTTTTATCCGGCAACTCCATCGGCGCGATCTCTTCGCGCATCCTCCCCGACGCGGTCGCCGCTGTTGCGCGCTGGTGCGAGATAAGCGACCATCGGTCTTGTTCTTCGCGCGACACTTCGAACTGGGTCGCCATGTTCTCCGCCCAAATCCACATCCCGCCCGCGCTCGGATCGTCCGACAATTCCCACATTCCGTCGATCAAGACCTGCGGACCCATCTTGACGCCCCAGCGCGCGCCACGAATGAGGTACGGCACAGTGCTCATCGACTCGACGCCGCCGGTGAGCACGAGATGCGCTTCGCCGGCGAGGATGTCTTTCGCGCCCCAGACTGCCGCCTCGAGTCCGCTCGCGCACTGCCGGTTGATCGCGATGCCCGGCGCGTCGGGAGGAATGCCCACGCGCAGCGAACAAAAGCGCGCAATGTCCGGCGCGTCGCTGCCCTGAAACACTTGCCCGACAATCGTCTCGTCGATTTCGCGCGGATCGATTTTCGTTTTGGCGAACGCGGCGCGGAAGGCGTGCTCCAGCAGCGTCGGCGCGTTCACCTCGCGCAGACTGCCGCCGAAAGAGCCAATGGGCGTACGCGCGCCGTCAATCACGACCGCTTCGGTCATTGTGTTGCTTCCTTCACGTTTCACGCATTACGCTTCACAACGTGAATCGTAAAACGTGATGCGTGAAAAATTCCGGTCTCTACTTCACGTTCGCAACAATCGCGTCTTCCAGCGTCTTGGTATCTTTCGTTTCCAGCGACTCGGCGGAATAGACGATCGTGCCGTTCGCATCGATGATGACGATGGCGACCGGATTTTCGACGCCGAACGCTTTGTAGACCGCCTGCGATGGATCGAAGATCGCCGGGAATTTCGCGCCCATCTGCATCATAAACGATTTCGCCATCGAAACGCTGGGCAGTTTGTACGAGACGGTGATGAGCTCGGTCTTCTCCCGATGCTTCTTCCACATGTCCGTGACCGCTTTGATCTGCCCGGGGTCGATGCGCGTGCTGGAAAAAATCAGGACGACAGGTTTCTTGCCTTTGTAGTTTTCCGAATTAACTTCCGGTCCGGTCAGGTTCATTCCCTTGAATGCTGGGGCTGCAGTGCCCGCTGTCAAAAGCGCCATGTCAACCTCCTTGGTCTAATTTTAGATTTATGATTTCAGGTTGAAAGACTGATCTGCGCTATCCACTCACCACTACCCACTGACCACTTTCCGCCGACCGCGCCACCGCGTCGACGACTTGCTGCGCGGCGAGTCCATCCGCGAAATTGCTCGGCACGTCGAGCGCGTCGGCGTCCGCGCGAATCGCCGCGAAGAACGGATCGGTCATTCCGCGGAACGCGGACACGAGCGACCGCGCGTGGTCGGAGGTCTCGAACCCTGCGCTCAGTCGCGGCGAGATTTCGAGTTCGGCAAATTGCTTTTCGCCGCGCCGCGCGCCGTAGAGCGAGCCGATCCAGTTCACGCGATTGCCCGGATCGGCGTCAAAGACGAGCACGCCGTCGCTGCCGTACACTTCGATGCGAATCGCGTTGCCGCGCCCGATTGCCATCTTCGTCGCGTGGAAGATCGCCTGCGCGCCGCTTGCCATCTCCGCGACGAACGACGCGGCGTCGTCCGCGTCGACCGC
>DAIDTM010000119.1 GCA_027457205.1 Anaerolineae bacterium
GCCTCTTCGTCACTGACATTCGCGCGGTCGCCGACGTGGCGCACTCGCACAACGTCCCGCTGCTCGTCGACAACACCACCGCCACCGCCGCGCTGCAACAACCGCTCGCGCTGGGCGCAGACATCGTTCTGCTGTCAATCACCAAATTCCTCGCCGGCAACGCGACGGTGCTGGGCGGCGCGATCGTGGGACCGGAAGCGTTGACGGAAGACATTCGCTGGAACACGACCGAATTTGTCGGCGCGATCATGCAGCCGTTCGATTCCTGGCTGACGCTGCAATATCTCGAAACGCTTTCGCTGCGGATGGAACGGCACAGCGCGAACGCGCAAAAGGTCGCCGAGTTTCTGACCGCGCATCCGAAAGTGAAACTCGTCAATTACTCTGGCTTGGCGTGCCATCCGCAGCACGCGCTGGCAAAGCGGCAAATGAAAGCGCACGGCGGTCTGTTGTCGTTCGTCGTGCCCGGCGGCATTCCCAGCGCGGCAAAGGTCATCGACAGTTTCAAACTTGTGATCCACGCGGTCACGTTCGGCACGAGCCGGACAATCTGCATGCACCCGCGCACGATCACGCACGAACATATGACGCAAGCGGAGCGCGACGCTGCCGGCATCGACGACGGATTGATTCGGCTTTCGGTAGGGCTTGAAAGCCCGGAAGACATCATCGCCGATCTCGATCAAGCGCTGGCAAGATTGTAGAGTAAATTGTCAATTTGCTCGACGAAAAAAGAGGAGGTTGAACCATGCCTGGACGACAAAAAGTAACACTGGGCGCGCTGTACGAAAAAATGCGCAGGAGCGAACCGATCACCATGATTACCTGCTACGATTATCCGATGGCGGATTTGGTCGAGAAAGCCGGTATCGACATGGTGCTCGTCGGCGATTCGCTCGGGATGACGATCCTCGGTTACGACTCGACGCTGCCGGTGACTCAAGACGTGATGATGCCGCACGTGCAAGCCGTGCGCCGCGGCACGCCGAACGCGTGGCTCATCGGCGATATGCCGTACATGACGTACCAGCCGTCGGTCGAAACCGCGATTCGCTGCGCGGGACGCTTTATGGCGGAAGCCGCGTGCGACGCGGTGAAACTCGAGGGCGGCGCGGAGATGGCAGACCGCATCGCCGGCATCGTCAAGTCCGGCATTCCGTGCATGGGACATCTCGGCTTGACGCCGCAGAGCGTCTCTGCGCTCGGCGGCTACAAGGTGCAGGGCAATGGCGCGGTGCAGGCGAAGAAGATCATCGACGACGCCAAGGCGATTGAAGAGGCGGGCTGCTACAGTATCCTGCTGGAGATGGTACCCGACCGCGTGTGCGAGATCATCACGCAGCGCGCCGGCGTGCCGATCATCAGTCTGGGTTCCGGTCCGCACGCGCACGGACAACTGCTCATCTTCCACGATATGTTTGGGCTGTATCCCAAGTTCAAGCCGAAGATGGCAAAGGTGTTCGGCGACGCAGGCAAGACAATCGGCGATGGGTTGAAGCAGTACGTGGACGAAGTGACGGCGAAGAAATTCCCGCAGCCGGAAAACTGGTTCGGCATCAAGGACGAAGAGTACGCCGAGTTGCTGAAAATGTTGCGGAAAGCCAGTTAACCGCAAGGATCGCAAAGAACGCGAAGAAAAATCGATTGAACCTTTGCGTTCTTTGCGGTTGGGATTGAGCAATGTATCCAGGACGCGATCAAGGAATCCGAAGAATCCGCGCCAGAAAAGACCATCGCGCATACGGCATGGGGCTGGGCATCATCCTGCTGGACGATGTCTACCCCGGTTTTCCTGGCGATGTGCGAAATGCTAGCGCGTATCCGTTCCCGATCCAGTACGAGATCGCGCGCGACGTGGACATTCACGCGCTCGTCGTCGCCGAAGACAAATCGACCTGTCTCGAACCGGTGATTCGCGCGGCGCGCCGCCTGGAGCAGATGGGCTGCCGCGCGATTGCCGCCGAATGCGGCTACTTTGCGTACTTTCAGCGCGAGGTGGCTGCCAGTGTGAGCGTGCCAGTGTTCATGTCGAGTCTGCTCCAAGTTCCGCTCGCGCAACAACTCATTGGACCCGAGCGCGTCGTCGGAATTCTGATGGCGAACGCGCACTATCTCTCCGATCGCCACCTGGAAGCGGTCGGCATTCGGCTCGGCACGAACTATGTCATCGGCGATGCCATGTCCGCCGGCGCGTGCGAAGAGTTCGATCATCTCTGGACGAACGGACGGCGCACCGATCCGCCGGCGGCGGATTACGCCAAAGCGGGAAAAGAATTTCTGACGGTCGCGGCAGATTTCTTTCATCAGCACCCGACGATGGGCGCGATGGTTCTGGAATGCACCGGCTTTCCGCCGTTCGCGCGCGCGCTCCAGCACGAGATCGACATTCCTATCTTTAGCTGGGGCACGCTGCTCGATTACGCCTACTCCGTCGTCGTCCACCGCGATTATTACGGACACGTCTAATCCGTAGATAAACTCAGTCTCCCGCAGGTTGCAACCTGCGGGAGACTGAGCAATCACAAGGATTTTTCACATGGAATTTGCAGAACGCGTCAACCACCTCTCGCCCGAAGGCGCGTACCACATGATGGCGCGCGCACAGCAACTCGAAGCCGCCGGGCGAAGCATCATTCATCTGGAAATCGGACAGCCGGACGTGCCGACGTTCGAGAACATATCGCAAGCCGGCGTTCGCGCCATCAAGCAAGGATACACGCGCTATACGCCATCCGCCGGGACGGCGAAATTGCGTGAAGTGATCGCGCGTGACGCGGGACAGCGGCGCGGCATTTCGGTCAAGCCGTCCCAAGTCGTCGTTGGACCCGGCGCCAAGCCCGCGCTCTTTTTCCCCACGCTCGCGCTCGTTCGCCCCGGCGACGAGGTGATCTATCCCGATCCCGGCTTCCCCACCTACGCCGCGATGATCGGCGTCGCCGGCGGCGTGGCGGTACCGGTGCCGCTGTGCGAGGAAGAGGATTTCTCGTTCGACCTCACCGCGTTCGATCGATTGGTCGGCGACCGCACGCGCCTCATCATCCTCAACTCGCCGAGTAATCCGACCGGCGGCGTGATGCCGCTCAAGACATTAGAGCACATCGCGGACACCGCGCGGCGGCGGAACATCTGGGTTTTATCGGACGAAATCTACGCGCGCTTGGTGTACGATGGCTTGAACGTTCCGAGCATCGCCGCGCTGCCGGGAATGCTGGAGCGCACGATCATCTGCGACGGCTTTTCCAAAACGTACGCGATGACCGGCTGGCGCTTGGGGTACGGCATTATGCCGGACGCGCTCGCCGAACGCGTCGAATTGCTGCTGACGCATTCCGTCGGCTGCACCGCGAGTTTCACGCAGGTCGCCGGCATCGAAGCGATTGAAGGACCGCAAGACGCGGTGCAAGCCGTCGTCGATGAATACAAACGCCGGCGCGATGTTCTGGTGACGGGATTGAATATGATCCCGGGTTTTCGCTGCCGCATGCCGCAAGGCGCGTTCTACGCGTATCCCAACGTCTCCGCCCACGGCAAACCCTCGGCGTGGTGGGCAGATTATTTGCTCGAACACGCCGGCGTCGCCGTGCTACCCGGCACCGCGTTCGGCGCGCAAGGCGAGGGCTATTTGCGGCTGTGCTTCGCCAATTCGATGGAGAATATCCAGACCGCACTGGAACGCATTCAGGACGCGGTCGTCAACCTCCGCAGGAGTTGAAACCGTGATCGTCGCGAATTATTCGGATCGTCAAACGCCGCAGTTTCGCGTGCTGTCCGATGCACAATGCCGGGAGATTTATCTGGCAACGCTGGACTGTCTGAATCGAATTGGCGTTCAGGTCAACAACGCCGAGGCGCGCGCACTCCTGGCATCTGCGGGCGCGCGCGTCGAAGGGACCGTGGCGCGCATTCCGCCGCACATCATCCAGGATGCGCTGACCGCCGCGCCGCGCGCGTTCACGGTGTGGGGACGCGACGCCGCGCGCGCGATGCAGATCGCGCCTGACCGGGTTCACTTTGGGCCGGGACTCACAAATACTTTATTTGTCGATCCAGAAACCGGCGAGCCGCGTCCGTCGCGCCGCGGCGATGCCGCGCTCACCGCGCGCGTGGTCGACGCGCTAGAGCATATCGATTACGCGATGGGCTTGGCGCTCATCGGCGATGTGACGGCGGAACTCGCGTCGGTGTACGAATTCGCGGAGCTGATCGCGAATACCGCCAAGCCGATCATCGCGTGGGCGCACGAGCCGGCGAACGTCGCGGCGATGTATCGGATGGCGGTTGCTGTCGCGGGCGGCGAAGCGGCGTTTCGCGAGCGACCGATCTTCGCGCTGTTCTCCACCTACCCATCGCCGCTCAAGCACACGGACGAAGACCTCGCCAATTTATTGTGGGCGGCGGAGCACGACATCCCGGTCGTGTATTTGGGCGGACCGACAGTGGGGATGGAATCGCCGTTCACCGGCGCGAGCGGACTGGTGATTCATCTGGCAGCCGTACTGAGCGGACTCGCCATCGTTCAGCTGAAACGCCGCGGCGCGCCGATGGCAGCCGGCGTCGCGCTCTCGACGATGGACTTGCGCACCGCGCGCCCGGCGTACGGCTCGCCGGAGATGAGTCTGTACACCGCCGCGGCGGTCGATCTGTCGCGCTATCTCGGTTTGCCGTTGATGGGCACCGCCGGCGCGTCGGAAAGCAAAGTGGTCGATTCGCAAGCCGCCATCGAATCGGCGATCCAGATTCTCATGTCGGCGTTGAGCGGCGCGGCGTTAGTGCACGACATTGGTTTTTTGGATTGCGCGAACATCGGCTCGCTGGAAATGCTGGTGATGAACGACGAGATCATCGGCATTGTCAAGCGGATTATGCGCGGCGTGGAAGTCAACCGCGAGACGATTATGCTCGATCTGATCGAACGCGTTGGACCCGGCGGTTACTTTTTGACCGAGGAGCGCTCCGCCGCGTTGAGCCGCAAAGAAACGTGGGTGCCGACGCTGATGGACCGCAAGCCGCTATCGATGTGGGAACAAGCCGGGCGCAAGGATATGGGGCAGCGGACGCGGGAAAAATTACGCCAGATTCTGAGCGCGCATCAGCCGCCCGCGCTGCCGCCTGGCGCGGCGGAAGAAATCGCCGCGATCCTCGCCCAAGCGGAGGACGCGCGGCGACAACCTTCCTGACTCACGACAGCTTACAATACAACGGACGGAGGATTGTGTTCACCTCCGTCCGTTCTTTATTCGAGCCGCCATCACATACTCAGCCGATAACTTGGCTCCACGGTGTGGCTCCGATCGATGAATAATTTTCCGCTGGATGCGACGCCGACGAACGCGTAATCCAGCGGGCGTGTCGCCGGACCGTTGATGACTTGGCCGTCCCGCGCGAACCGGCTGCCGTGACACGGACAGACAAAATCGTTCGACTCCAGACCCGGCGTGCAGCCGAGGTGCGTGCAGATCGCGATGATCGCGTAGAACCCGCGCGCGTCGCGTCCCAGGTACGCCCGCGCGTTTTCGATGAACGTCAGCGAGTTGGCGGCGTAGTCGCCCGCCGCGCCGCTCTCGACGGGACCGGGCGCGGGCGTCGTCACGTTCGGCTGCATAAACCGCGCGAACGCCGCGCCGATGGAGCCGAGCGCCAGCACGACCGCGCCGATGCCGATATTCGTCAGGAAATCACGCCGCGTTAAACGCATAACGACCCATCCTACACTTTGATCGGACGCGGATCGCCGCGGACAAACGTGGATAATTGATTCTTCCGCGCCTGTCCGCGTTCATCCGCGTCCTGCATTCGGCTAATGCGCGACCGCATGGCACTGATGGCAATAGTCCGATGATTGATCCACGCCATTCTGTGTGCATTTGCTCCCTTTCACCAGCGGCACGTTGTAAATCTTGCCCGTCACCTTATCGATCTGTATAAATTGATTCGGCGCGATTTGCTTGATCGCCCACATCAATTCGCCGCGCGCCGTCTCGATCACCTGATCGCCCACCTTCAAGAAATCCGCGTGACCATTGATGCGCGCCTGCCGCATCGCCAGTTCGTTCGGGTCTTGGATCGTCGCGACCTGCGGCGTCGTGGTCAGCGTGCCGTGACACGTTTGGCATTGGATGTACTGCGCGTCTTTTTTCGACCCGTAAATATGTCCGGTGCCCATCGCTTCCTGCGCGGTGTGGCAATCGACACAGTTCAACTCCACTTCGCATTTGGTGAATTGCGCCAGCGGCTGGTAATACTCTTTCAGTTGCCGACCTTCGGGCGGCATCGTCGTGGGAATCGGCGCGGCGACCGGCGGCAGATCGTCGCGTGGCAAGAACGTCATTTGCTTGAGCGAATAGTTGCCGCGATTGTGGCAGTGATCGCACTGCGTGTACGGAATCGCCGTGGTCAACTGATGGAACGCGCCGTGCCCGGGCTGGGCGCGCGGAATCGTCGGGTCTTTGCCTTGATACAAACCATCGTTGTTGTAGAGATAGTGGCACGCCGCGCAGCCCGTGCTGCGATAAGAGTACGTCGTCGGCTGCTTTGGCGCAGCCCACAGGTGACAGCCGCAGACCAAACAATTCTGCTGAAACGTAGCGCCGATGGTGTTGGTGATCGGCGCAAATTGCAGCAGCGCGGCGAGCGCCTTGGGCGGCAGCGATACGCTCGTGTCGCTGACCGCGTGGATGCCGAACTGCGCGGTCGGCGACGATTGCGCGCCGAACGCGTACAACACCGCGGCGATGCCGCCGGCGTACATCGCC
>DAIDTM010000120.1 GCA_027457205.1 Anaerolineae bacterium
CGATAAACGTTCATAAACAAATTTGCCAAATAAGCCAAATAAGCCAAACTTGCCAAACAAAATTTGGCAGTTTTGGCATATTTGGCACGTTTGACTTACCCGCACTTGATTCCTTCCGCGTCTAGGAATTTCTGATACGCGGCAACGCCATCCACGCCTGTCACCAGCGTCCCTTTGTCCGCGTCCCAGTTTGTCGGCTTGATGCGCGCCACCCATCCGTTCCCGTACGGATCGTCGTTGATGACCGAGGGGGTTTTCGTCGCCGCTTCATTCGTCGCAACCACTTCACCTGCGACCGGCAGCGGCACCGGTCCGACCCATTTGCCGCTTTCGACCGTGGCAACGCTCTTGCCGCGCTCCAACGTCTTCGCCGTCTTTCTGATCGTGCACGAGATAAAGCGCTTGGCGAGATTCTGCGCGACATCGGTGACGCCGACCGTGACTGTGCCATCCGCTTCAGGTCGCGCCCAGACGTGCTTCTCGGGCCAGTAATACAAATCTTCAGGAATGTTGCAGCCGTTGATCGTGCTCATGTGGTTGTCGTCTCCTTCAATTCTTGGTGGTTGGAATCTTGTCCTGAGGATTGTCGCTGTGTTCCCCTTGCAGATGATACAACAACATATCGAACGCGACAAGTCGGATTTCGCGATCAAATTCTTGTAAAAAACTCGGATCGGCATTGCGCGGCTTGACCTGATGTTCGTACGGCGCGCCGCAGACCGGACACGCGATGCCATAGAATCGCTTGCCGCGTTCATCGTCGACGCGAATCATGACCTTCTCGCTGTGCGCGTCCGCGAGATGGCGATGCACCGCGCCGCGCGAGTCCTGAAGATTGCAATACGGACAGTTCACGACGACTCCAGACCCGAAGGGTTTTCCGAAGCGGAGCGAAGGGCCCTTCGGGTCTCGAATTTTGGCGGAGGATTGTCTTTCGTCAAGCCGGCGCGCACGCGCTCCGTCATCTGCTCGCGAAGCGCTTCGATCCACGCGACGATTCCCACCGCCGCGTGCGTGGTCTGCACCACGTCGCTTTCTAACGCCTGTGCAACGAAGCCAACTTGCGCGAGGTCTTTGATCCGTTCCGTCAGGTCGATGCGTGTCTCGTTCGTAACCCGCATCAAGTCCGCGACGCTCAATCCGTCGGAATCTTGCAACGCGCGCAGAATCCGGTAGTTCAATGGATCGGACGCGAGTCGCAGCGCGCGGAGCAACCAATCGCGCGTGGTTGCCTCGATTTGCGCGTCGTCGCGCTGAAACGCTTCCACCCAGCCGACGAAATCGCCTGCCGATTCAAGGCGGTCCATTCGGTCGAGCGCGATCAGCGTGTTGCGCAACCGCGCCCACAATCCTTCGACCAAGTCATTCTTAGATTCGGTCATCGCTAGACTGCCACTTGCTCAACAACTGGAGCTGCGACTTTGGGTTTTTCGCTTGTGGCTTTTGATTTTTCTATCTGCATCGCTTCGGCGACGAGTTCGATAATATCCTTGACGATGATCTTGCCTTCGTTGCCGGACGTTTTCACCGCATCGGTGTACATTACTACGTCTTTGGGGCAGGCGACGATGAAGAGCGGCACGCCCCCAACGTCCTTCCGATACGGATTGTCAAGGACCTTCAACGCTTCGCGGATTCGATTCTCGGCGGGCTTTTCGCCGGGCACGCGCGTGCCTTTCCAAATTTGCCCGCCGCCCGCGCCGCAGCAGAACGAGTTCTCGCGGTTGCGTGGCATCTCGATCAGCTCGACGCCGGTCTTGTGGATCACTTCGCGCGGCGCGTCGAACACGCGGTTGTAGCGTCCGAGATAGCACGGATCGTGGTACGTGCAGCGATATTTCAGCGGATGCGTGAGATTGAGTTTACCTTCTTTGATGAGGTACGCCAGTGCCTGCGAGTAATGCGCGACCTTGAACTCTTTGCCCAGTTTGGCGTACTCAAACCGCAGCGCGTTCATTGTGTGTGGATCGGTCGTGAGGATGCCCTCGCGGAATTGGGCTTTGCCGATCGCGTCGATGTTGTGTTCGGCGAGCATTTCGAACAAACCCTCTTCGCCGGCACGTCGCGCATCGTTGCCCGAATTCCATTCCGCCTCGTAGAGTATCCCGTAATCCAAGCCGGCGTCACGCAAGACGCGCGCGACTGTGCACGTTAGTTCTTGTCCGCGCGGATCGAATGACGCGTAATCGCCGACGAACCAGAGATAATCAACTGATTCTTTGCGCGCGTCTTTGATTTTGAAATCGAGCGACTGCGTCCATTTGGCGCGCATCCGCGCCGATTGCCCGAACGAGTTGCCTTGCTTGGCAAAATTTTCGAGCGACTTTTGCAGGTTCGTGTCGATCGTGTCGCCTTCGTTGATCAGCCCGCGCCGAATATCGATGATATCCGTCATCGGTGCGTTGCCGACCGGACACACTTCCACGCACGCGCCGCAGGTCGTGCATGCCCAGACAGCTTCCTTTGTGATCGCGAAATCCAAGAGCGACGGCGACGGCTTGCCGCCGGCAAAATCGGTGAGATGCTGGTTGAGATAGTAGCGCTTGTTGATCTCGAGCGCCGCCGGCGAGAGCGCAGTACCGGCGGCGTACGCCGGGCACGCGTCCTGGCAGCGATTGCACATGATGCACGCGTACGAATCCATAATCTGGTGCCAAGACAGATCGTCCAGCTTTTTCGCAGCGACGCCGTTCGCGTCTTCAGTCGTCGCCACCGGTCGATCGCGGTAGAAAAACCAGTTGAGCGGCGCGAAGAAAATGTGAACGTGCTTCGATAGCGCGAAATATGGGAAGAAGAGGAGGATCAAGCCGAGCGCGGTCCACCACGTCACGTGAATTCCAATCTGTAAAACCGAGGGCGACAAGAATCCCAACGGAATCGCGAGCAGACTCGCGGTCGGCTCAAGCAAATCGCCGTGCCCGCTCGCCGCGAGCTGGAATCCTTGTCCGAGCCAGCGCGAACCGACGTGT
>DAIDTM010000121.1 GCA_027457205.1 Anaerolineae bacterium
AGACTCAATTCGTCAGCCGGCTCAGTGTGGGTGACAGCGGGTGGCGTACTGTGGGTGACAACGCCCGGCCTAGTGTGGCTGACAATCGGTGGCGTACTGTGGGTGACAATGCCCGGCACAGTATACCCCGACGAATGACAAGAGCAGAGATTTTAAGGCTTGCGTTCCTATCCAGGAATGCCGCAACCTGCCGCCAGCGGCGCACTTGCTCGCTTCGTCGCAGGGCGTCGGACTTGCTCCTCGTTCCTCGTCGCTACGTCCTCGCTATCCTGCTCCTTGCTCGCGGCGTGCGCGGCGCGGCAGCAGCGTCATTCGACCAGGGTAACGCAAACCTTAAAATCTCTTTGCCTTGCGGGTGTCCTTAAACATCCTTTGCCTTCAGAAAACCCCTCGTGCTCTGTATCTCCCCAAGAGTTGTGATTGCGTCTACCACGCCACCTATCCCATCCTACTTTACCTTGCTAGAGTCGCACGCCCCTTGACACCAATCGCCGCCCTGGGGTGCGTAGCAGATAGCCCGGAAGAGCGTTACGTGCTTGCTGCCCGTTGGCGGGTGCGTTGTGTTCGTCCGGGACTTTTCGCTTGGAGGTGTGCGGTGTCGTGCGTGGTTGCGTTCGGTGGTTCGCGTGCGCTGCCCTGGGTGTGGAGAGACCGCGTGCGTTCGGTCGTGCGCGCGCTGCTGGAGTTCTCATCTCTGTCGTTTGCGGTCGGGGATGCCGGGGGAGCGGACCAGTTCGCCGTGGAAGCGCTCGTGACGTTCGGTGCGGCGCGTCGTTCGCGCTTGTTTGCCGTGGGCGCGCCGGGCGGTCGTGGGGCGTGGACGGGCACAGCCGTTGGGACGGTTAGCTGGGCAGAGACGCGTGGCGCGGCGGTGCTGTGGGAAGCCGGCGGAGCAGCCGGGTTGCCGCTGGTTGGGCGGTTGCGTGGCAGGACGCGGGCGTGCGTGCGTGGCGCGTAGGCGCTCGTGCTGTGGGTTGCGTCGCCGGGTTCGCGCGGTTCGTTCTTTGCGGCGCGTGAGGCGGCAGAGAGCGGAGCGCGGGTGTTCGTGTTTTGCTGCGGAGAGTTCGCCGGGGATCGTCTGCCTCGGTTGGCGCCGGTCGGTGCGTGGTTGCCGGTGTTCGGCGGCCCGCTGGTCGGCGCGTGGGAGTGGGTTCCAGCACGTGCTTCGCAGAGCGGTTCAAACTAGCGGCGTGAGTCGCACATTCAAAACCTTGGAGGTTGTCATGTTTTCTGTTTGGTTCGAGAATTTGTGTTCGTTGCTCGCTGATTATTTCGGCATGGCACCAGAAGACTTTCCGGTCTCTTGGCGCTGCTACTTCGAAGGAGGTTTTAGTGAGGAAGACGTTTGTGCAGACCTTGCGCGCCGATTTGCCTGCTAGTAATAGACCACGCGCGGCATTGCTTCACAGGTTGCGAAACCTGGGAGTCGTGCCGCGCGTGGCACGCAACATCGTTCTGCATCACTCGCCGCGCGAGATCGAGCGCCACATCAGTTACATGCGGTTCGCCGCGCGGCGCGTGACGATGAGCAATCCCGCCGGCTGGTTCGTCCGCAGTATCACCGAAAACTGGCCGGCGCCGCCAGGATTCGATACCTCGGCGCGCAAAACGTGGTGGAGCGAGGAGCACGATCGTGACATCTATCGTTGAACAAAAACGACTCGCGAACATCGTGAGTGCTCGCGAGCCAAACACAAAAACCTTGGAGGTGTTTCGTGTCACACGTCATTCTAGCACAGGAGGGGTTCGTTCGTCAAGCGTTGGCTGAGTTCGTCCAACGCTTTCCTGTCACCGCACAGCGCGCGAACGGTCGCGTCGAAAAAGCATTCGACCTCGCACTGAGCGGTTACGTTTCGCACAACGGTTCGCCGCATTCGTTCGAGGTGCGATCACAGTCGCGCCCGGATGAAATCTATCTCGTGGACTCCGACGCGGCAACGTGCGAGTGCGCGGACAGCAAACGGTTCCCGGTGTGCAAGCATCGCATCGCAGCTTACATCGCCGACCGCGCTGAGTTTCTAGAGTGGGTCGCGGCACAAGAGCGCGCCGCCGTGCTCGACGAAGAAGATCCACTCGACGCGCACGCCGAACACGGGACCTGGGGCTACGTCAAAGGCAAACTCGCCCACAAGTGCGCGGACGGTTTTCTCAACACCCTCGACATTCGCAGCTATGGCGACAGTGCGTTCTGTGCCCGCTGCGAGGTTTCGTTCTGCGCGGCGTGCTTCGAGGAGGTCGGGCTGTGAAGACCGGGCAGCAATTCAACATGTTCCAGCAGGGCGAAGACCTGCCTCTGTTCAGCGGCACGCCCGTTACCGTGCGTCTCGCCGCGGCAGGCGATCAGCCGCAACAAAAGCAAACCAAACTCGCCGCGTGTCCGGTGTGCTTGGACACCGGCGAGATCGCCATCAAAGCCGGCAAGCGCATGCCGTGCACGTGCGAGGCAGGGCAGCGCCGCCGAGGGCAAGCGCAAGCCAGCGCGGAGCAGCCCGTAGAACCTATCACGTCGCTTGACGCGCGCATTGATTCGCTCGAAGGCGCGGTCGCGGATCGGATGGAAGCCAAACGACAGCTAGCCGCGCTCCCGCCATCGAAACGACTCGCCCGCGTGATGAATCACGCACCCGCCGCGTACGCGCCAGATGAAGACATCGAGAAGGTGCTGCGCGAGTTGCCAACGTGCGAGACCGCCGTCGCGCGCATCCAGCATTACGGTCCGACGGCGCTCAGCAACGTTGAGTTATTCAACGTGCTGCTCGGCGCGCAGAACGATCCCGCCGTGCCGTTTCGGGTCCTGACGAAATACAGGACTCTCGCACAGATTCGTCACGCCCCGGCAAGTGAGCTCGCGGGAATCAAGGGCATGACCCCGCATCGCATCGCCGTCTTGCAAGCCGCGCTGGAGATCGGCGAGCGCGCGCGGACAGACGCCGGCGAAGAACCGCCAACGATCAAATCGCCCGCCGATGCCGCCGAGTTGTTGTATCCGACGATGAGCGATCAACCGCAAGAGCACATGCGCGTTCTTGTGCTCAACGCCAAGAATCGCGTGATCGACAACGTGCTCGTTTATCAAGGCAGTTTGCATACCACCGTGATTCGCGTCTCGGAAATCTTCACCGCGTGCGTCGCCGCGCGCGCGGCGGCAGTCATCGTCGCGCACTGTCATCCTAGCGGCGATCCCACGCCATCGCCCGAAGACGTGGCGGTAACAACTGAAATCTCCAAAGCCGGCAAAATCCTTGACATCGACGTGCTGGACCATCTAGTCATCGGTTCAGGTCGTCGCTTTACCTCACTCAAAGAAAGGGGACTGGGTTTCGTATGAACACCGAGCAGATCGAAAAACTACGCGCCATCGTGCCGTATCTGGGCAACACGTGGCGCTATGAGACGCAAGACCACATGCAGTGGTTTGCCGGGTATTTCGACGGTCACGCGGTCAAGATCCGCGTGCACGAAGACCAGCCCGGCAAGTTCCGCTTCGCTCTGTCGTCCGGCGAATTGCACGAGTTCGTTCGCTACCACGACGTCTTGCCGAGCATCAATGTCTCGTGCGCCAAAGATCCAAACCAGATCGCCGGCGAGATTCAACGGCGCATCTTCAGACCGGCGCAGCCCATGCTTCTGGCGGCTGCGGAACGCCGAGTCAAGCACAACCAAGCGTGCGCGCAGAGTCGCGCGCACGCCGCCGCCATCGCGCAGGCGGTAGGAGTGCCGTTGTCAGACGTGCGCGAATCTGAGGGCAAGATAGAAACCGAGGTCGTGCTGTGGGACGGGGAAACCCACGCCAGTTTCCGAATCGACGGCGAGCACGTCTTGCAAGTTGAGATTCGCAGCGTGCCGGTCGACGTGGCGATCAAGATCGCGGCGCTGCTCAATCGTGAACATCGCCCGCCGGAGATGACGACGCCATGAGCGCACAAACCGTTCGGATGCTCTGCACTCACTTCAACGTTTTCCCGCATACGTTCATTTGGAACGACGGGACCTACCACGTCGTAACGTTAAGCTCGACGATAAACCGAACCGTCCAGACGTTCCGTGTTCGCGACGAGCACGGCGCGCAGTTCTGGTTGACACACAACCTGACTGCGCGGACGTGGACGATAGAGCCAGTCCGAAAGGAGGCGATCCAAATCTAGTTCGGGTCAACCCCCCGAACCTTCGCACAAAACCGCGCCGGCGTCCCGAGCGCAAGCGACGCCGGCGCACATTCAAAATCTTCAGGAGATGATCGAATGGAAACGCCAACGACAGCAGTTCCAAGCAAGACCAACGGCAGCCAGCCCGCCACCGCAGCGCCGGCGCCGCACGTGCAGGTCAGCCCCGCGACCACGCAAACGCTCGTGTATTTAAAGCAGATCGCCGACAACAGCGAGCGCACAGTCGGAAAACTAGGCACCATCGCGGATGGCATCGACCGCCTCATTGAATTGCTTGAAGTGCTCCGCGACGCGCGGGAGCAGGACGAGGATGAGGGCGAAAGCGAGGAAGAGGAAGAGCGCCGCGATCCCGCCTGGTGTCCAATCCACAAGCGTAAAATGGCGAGACGCAGCGCGGGCCGTGATACGTGGTATTCTCACAAAACCGATGATGGATGGTGCCGAGGCGAAGAGCCAAAGCGCAGACACCACGCGCGCGATTGACACCGTGTGAGATGATAAACCAAGCCGGCGAGTGCGACGCCGGCAACATTCAAACCTTGGAGAACATCATGGCGCGCAAAACCAGATCAGCAGACATCAAGCATGTAACGCCCGGCGAATTGCCGGCGGCGTGGAGAGAGCCGTTGACGTTCAGCATCCCGATCATGGGAAATCAGGTCAAGGTCAAATACGAACCGCTCGCGATGACCGATACGCACCACTTTGAATTCTTCGGTGAAGTCATTAGCGAGACCGGCTACCACTCCGATTTTATCGACTATGTGACGTGCGACCAAGACCATCGCACGCCGCAAGAATATGCCGCCGTCCTTGTCGATGAACTCTACCGCGATTGGGCGCGCGAGTGTGCCAAGCGCGAGGGCAAAGCGAAGCGCAAGCGCAGCCAGCCAACGCCGTCCGAGCGCGGCGAAACATTCGCCGTGCCCACGTGCGGCATTGCGAACACGGATGCGCTCGACATGACCGACGAAGCGTTCGAGGCGTGGGCGGATGCGGTAATCAGCGCGCACCCCACCAATAGCGCCGGCTATCTCACGACAGTCGATAAGGTCAACGCACTCCGCGCCCAGCGCGAGACCGCACGGCACGACCGCGAGCGCGCGCAGCGTCAGCCCAAGCCAGCGCCGGCGACGCTGCCACCGCCGAGCACGTCGAGCAGCGGTGAGGGAGTTTGCCCGCTGTGTAGACACCTGCACAAAACCAAAGGCAAGGGTTTCGCTCGCGTCAGCAAATGCTACGACGATCAATGCGACTGCACAGTCGCCAACTGAATAGCCAGCCCGCGTGTCCGAGAGATCGGGCACGCGGGCTTTTTTTCGACGGCGCTTGCGCCTCACCGCTGCCGCAAACGGTGAGGCACGGCGCGCCTAGTATCGCCGCGCTCCAAAAAGGTCGTCCGATGCCAGCGGCTTGCTCGATTCGCTCCGCAGGACTGCGCTACGCGCTCCACTTCACCGCAGGGGCAGTGCAACCGCTCGCACGCAATGCGCCGACAAAACTCCGCTCCAAGCGCAGTCGCTCCGTTTTGCGCCGCAATGCGTAACCGCTCGCGCGCTCCCCCTGTGGTTCGCTCCGCGCTCCGCTCCGTTATCCTGCTCCGCTCTCTCGCGGCGCGGCACGGACGATTACAAAGGACAGGCGCGCCGCAAGGTCAAGGGCAGCGACGCGCCAAGACGAGGAACGCGCCCGACGCACGATGGCACGTCTTTGATGCGCCGCCAAAGGCGGCGCGTTATGGTCGTGCCATCGTCGGGCGCGCTGGGTCGTGCGGGTGAACGCGCGGAGTATGTGGTGGGGCGTCCATAA
>DAIDTM010000122.1 GCA_027457205.1 Anaerolineae bacterium
TCTTTCTTCGCGCGCCCCTGTTTTGCGCGCGGGCTGTCGAGGAAAACGTGGACTTGGAGTTTGCGCGCTCCGTGCGAGACGATCAGATCGACGCCGCCCTCGACATCTTGCGCGGCATCGTACTCTGCCGCGACGCCGTTCTCGCGCAGCAGTGCACAGAAATAAAAATCGCGCACGAACGACGGGTACGCGCGCTTGAGCCGCGCCATCAACGCGCGCTTTTTCCAGTTGCGCGTCGGCGCGTCGCGCCACTCATCGAAGCGCTCGCGCAGCGTGTCGCGGTTCTTGTCGATATAGTGGCTGGCGAATTCCTCCGGCGCGGGCACGCGCTGGAACTGCTCGACGAATTCCGCAAACGCGACGACGAACGCCGGCGGCTGATAGCGCCATTCGATCTCGTCATCTTTCAGCGAATCGAATTCGAGTTTGTAGCACGCAATTTGTTTTTCGAGGTCGGTCGTTGAAATCTGAATCATTACGTTTCACGTTTTACGCACTACGCACCACACATCACGCTTCGACCAACCTGCGCAGCACCCGCAAATTCACCTTGTCCTCCTTCAACTCTGGTCCCTTCGGCGTTTCGAGTAAACCGGGCAGATCGCGCCAGCGCGGATCGTTCATGATATTTCGGAATCCCGCGCGCCCGATCTTGCCCTTGCCGATGTGGTCGTGCCGGTCCACGCGCGAGCCGAGCGGCGTTTTGGAATCGTTGAGGTGCCACGCCTTGACCTGCTCGATGCCAACGATTTCGTCGAAGCGCTTGAAGACATCGGCGTACGTGTCCGGCTTGCGAATATCGTACCCTGCGGCGAGCAAGTGGCACGAGTCGAGACAAACGCCGACGCGCTTTTTCTCCGCGATCAGCGCGCGCATCTGCGCCAGTTCCTCGAACGTGTGCCCCAAGTGGTTGCCTTGTCCCGCCGTGTGCTCCAGCAGCGTCATCACGCGCAGGTTTGGCTGTTTCGCGTGGATGCGGTCGAACGCTTCCGCGACGCGCTTGACTCCCCAATCGACGCCATTGCCCATGTGCGAGCCGGGGTGCAGCACGAGGTACGGGATACCGAGCAACTCGCAGCGCGCGAGTTCGTCTTCCATTGCCGCGATTGATTTCTTCCATAGCGCGGCTTGCGGCGAGGCAAGGTTGATGAGGTACGACGTGTGCGCGACGACCGGGTGGATGCCGGTCTCGATCAGCGCGGCGTTGAAACGGTCGGCGTCGTCTTGCGTCAGCTTCTTTGCTTTCCACTGGTTATTGTTCTTGGTGAACATCGCAATCGCTTCGCATCCGACGCTGTGACCGCTCAGCACCGCGTTCTCAACACCGCCGGCTATGGACATATGAGCACCGAGACGCATAAACTCCTCCTGTGGTGCGGGCGGCTCGCACGCAGAGCAGCGGGCTGCCAGCCCGCGCGACATCACAACTCCAACCACGTCCCTACGCCGTGCTCCACCGCGCGCTTGTACACAATCGGCGCAGTCGCCATATCGTCGAGCGCGAGACCGAGGTTGCACGTCATTGTTTTTTCGTGCGCATTCTCGCGTCCGTGCTTTTTGCCGGCGACTAACTCGCCGACGGTCGCGTAGATCGGCGGGATATTTTGAAAATAGCCGATAGAGCGGTAGTGTTCCAACTGCGGCACATCGTCGGTGCAGAACTTGGCCGCCTCTTTCATCGCCGCGCCGTTCCAGTACGAATCGAAATCGACGAGCGACGCGAACGCGCCTTCGCCCAGCCAGCCCGCTTTGATGGTCGCGTGCGGCTTGTGCAGGATCGGTCCCGCGGTCACGACCATGTCCAGCCCGTCGACCGCGTCGCGCGGTTGCTTGGCTTTCGTCACCGGCAAGCCCAGCCGCTTTTCGATGTCTGCCGCGAAACGATCCACCTGTTCGGGCAACGAGTCGTACGCGACGACGCGCTTGATCTTGAACAACACGTTGAGCGCGTCGAGATTGCTGCGCCCCTGCACACCGCAGCCGAGGATGCCAACCGATTCCGATTCCGGTCGCGCGAGGTACTTTGC
Organism: Anaerolineae bacterium; assembly: GCA_027457205.1. Taxonomy (GTDB): domain Bacteria; phylum Chloroflexota; class Anaerolineae; order UBA4142; family UBA4142; genus DAIDTM01. The sequence goes on from DAIDTM010000122.1 coordinate 2,028, forward strand.
CGCGACGGCAGTCGCCGCGCCGGTACGCATCGCGGTAATCCAAGAGCAATCCATCACCGCGAGCGGAATGCCGGTCACCTCGTCGTTGAGAATCAACAAGCCAGCGATGTACGGCAGCCCACGCTTGAAATTGTCGGGATAGCCGCTGACCCATTTCACGCCGACCGAATGAAGCGCGGGAATCCACGCCGGCATTGCGTGAATGAACGCGTCGGGCTGCGTATGCACACCCGGCTTGGGCGGCATCTCGACTTTGCCGTTGCCGTGTTCGCGGAACGCGACCTCCAGTGCGTCGATGATTTCTTTCATCGTCACGCCCAGCGACGCGACGTCGGACTGTGAAAGGTACAAGATTTTCTGCTCTGTCACAATGCCTCCAAAAATAGACGAAGGACGGAAGACCGATGACGGAATCATTCGTCCATCGTCTTCCGTCGTCGGTCATTTTATCACTCCCAACTCTTTGCCCACCTTCGCAAACGTTTCCAGCCCCTTGCCGAGATCCACGCGCGCGTGCGCCGCGGAGATCATCACGCGGATGCGCGCCTTGCCCTGCGGCACGGTTGGATAGCCGATTGCCATTCCGAACACGCCGTCATCGAAGAGCGCGCGCGAAAACTTTTGCGCCAGCGGCGCGTCGCCGAGCATCACCGGCGTGATCGGCGTCTCGCTCTTGCCGGTGTCGAACCCGAGCCGCTTCATCTCGCTCTTGAAATAGCGCGCATTGTCCCACAGCTTGTCCACGAGCTCTGTGGACGATTCGAGAATGTCCACGCCGGCGATGCACGCGGCGGTGTCCGCGGCGGTAAGCGCGGACGAGAACAGGAACGGGCGCCCGCGCTGGTTCAGCCACTCGACGATCTCTTTTTTGCCGGCGACGTATCCGCCGACGACGCCGAACGCTTTCGACAGCGTGCCGATTTCGATGTCGACGCGTCCGTGCATCTTGAAATGATCGACGATGCCGCGTCCGCCGCGACCGAGCACGCCTTCGCCGTGCGCGTCGTCGATCATCAGCATAATGTCGTGGCGCTCCGCGACCGCGACGAGATCGGGCAGCGGCGCGATGTCGCCGTCCATCGAGAACACGCCGTCGCTGATGATGAGCGCGCGGCGGTACGCGTCGCGCGATTCTTTCTTGATCGTGTCTTCGAGCGCGTTCGCGTCGTTGTGCGCGTACCGCACGATCCTCGCGCCCGACAGCCGCGCGCCGTCGATGATGCTGGCGTGGTTCAACTCATCGGAAAAGATCACGTCGTCCTTGCCGACAAGCGCGGAAATCGCGCCGAGGTTCGACGCAAAGCCGGATTGGAATGCAATCGTTGCCTCCGCGCCTTTGAACTCGGCGAGCCGCGCTTCGAGTTCGCGGTGCAGCGTCAGCGTCCCGGCAATCGAGCGCACCGCCGCCGGTCCCGCGCCAAATTCGTCAATCGCTTTCTTCGCCGCGTCGCGCAAGCGCGGATCGTTTGCCAAGCCGAGATAGTTGTTCGAGCAAAAGTTCAGCACGCGCTTGCCGTCGACGACGAGCCACGCGCCTTGCGGCGAACCAATCGTACGAATGTTGTTGTATAGTCCTTGTTGTTTGAGGTTGTTTAGTTCGTCAGAAATCCATTGTAGTTTGGTTGACATGGTTTGCCTCATCCGTAAAACGTGAAGCGTAAATCAAGGTTACGTTTCACGTTTTACGCTTCATTCCTCCACCCAATTCAAAATCACTTTGCCGGAATTGCCCGACCGCATCACTTCGAATGCCTTTTCAAATTCGGTATAGTGAAACCGGTGCGTGATAACGGGACTGATGTCCAAGCCGCTTTGGAGCATCGACTGCATCAAGTACCAAGTCTCGTACATCTCGCGCCCGTAAATTCCTTTGATCGTCAGCATGTTGAAGATGACCGTCGTCCAATCGATTGCTAATTCTTGGGTAGGCAGACCCAGCAGCGCGATTTTCGCGCCGTGGCACATATTCGCGAGCATATCCTTGAACGCCGCGCCGCTGCCTGACATTTCCAAGCCAACGTCGAATCCTTCTTTCATTCCCAACTCTTGCTGAACTTGCGCGACGCTTTTCTCTCGAACATCCAGTGCGACCGTCGCGCCCATCTTCTTCGCCAGGTTGAGCCGATAAGGATTCATGTCGGTGGTGACGACGTAGCGCGCGCCGGCATGTTTGGCGATGGCGGTCGCCATGATGCCGATCGGACCAGCGCCGGTAATCAAAACATCTTCCCCCAATACTTCAAAGGTCAATGCCGTGTGAGTCGCATTTCCAAACGGATCGAAGATGCTCAGAATGTCGAGTGGGATTTTGGGATCGGCGTGCCACACGTTGGTGACGGGAATGGAAAGATACTCGGCAAAAACGCCGGGGCGGTTGACGCCCACGCCTTTCGTATCCTTGCAGAGATGGCGGCGACCTGCCAGACAGTTGCGGCATTTGCCGCAGACAATGTGCCCTTCGCCGGAAACGACCTCGCCGATCTCAAGGTCGTGCACATTACTGCCAATGGCTTCGATCGTACCGACGAATTCGTGTCCGATGGTCATCGGGACCGGAATAGTCTTTTGTGCCCAGGCATCCCAATTCCAAATGTGCACGTCGGTGCCGCAGATGGCGGTCTTGTGGATTTTGATCAGAACGTCATTGATGCCGATCTCCGGGATAGGTACTTGCTCTAACCACAAGCCGGGCTTGGCGTATTTCTTGACAAGTGCTTTCATCATTTTTGCCATGCAATGCCTCTCCTTCTAGTTCTTTCTCCTACTGGGTGGCTACTCAGCCCACTGTCGCTTGCGCACGCGAACAACCGATTTTATCCGCGAATCTTCGCTAATTTTTCTTTTCATTCGCGTGATTCGCGGATTGTAGCACGATGGCTGAGCAGTAGCCCTACTGGACGGAATCGGTCCTTCGTCTTTCGTCCTCTGTCTTCCCTCATGATTTCATATGCCGGTCGATCCACGCGGCGATGTGTTCGTACGCTTCCGCGCCTTTCCAGTCCGTGGCGAACGAATGACCGGAACCTTCCACGACGTAAAGCTCTTTTTCGCCGGCGAGCGCGTCGTAGACTGCGCGCACGCTGGTATGCTGCACCACCGCGTCCTTTTCTCCTTGCACGATCAGCGCAGGAACACGCACCTGCTGCGCGCACGTGAGCGCATCCTGCTTGAGCAAATGCGGGACGTTGTCCGCCGGCGTGCTTTTCTGAAGAAACCCCTTGGCTTCTGCCGCCTGCCGCGCCGCAGGATCGGCAAAGATGTGCTTGTAGGAAACGCGGTAAGGAACGTAGATCGATTTCTTCGTCACGGCTTTTTGGATTTGATTCAGCCGATTCACCACGCGGTACAGGACGATTTCGCTCGCGCCTAGCTCGTCGCGCAACCGTCCGACTGTTGCGCCAGCGACGACCGCGCTGACGCGCGCATCGCGTGCGGTCGTGCAGATCACGCCGCCGCCGCCCAGCGAATGCCCGAACAGCGCGATGCGCTTGTTGTCGATGCTCGGCTGCGCTTCGATAAAGTCGAGCGCGTGCTGGAGGTCTTGCACCATTCGCTCTTCGGAGATCAAGCCGCGCATTCCGTCGCTGGCGCCGTGCCCGCGAAAATCGATTGCCAGAACCAGGTAGCCGCGCTCGCAGAATTTTTCCGGATAATCGCCAAACTCCTCGTGCGTGGACAATAGTCCGTGCGCGAAAATGATCGCCGGGTGCGGTCGCGGCGCGGTCGGCTCGAACAGGACGCCGCGAACGATTTCATCGTTGCCGGATTTGAGCTCGATGCTTCGCATGGTCACCTCGCTGCAGCGCCGGCGGCGCGCGTCGCTTCGCCGGCGGGATGGGGAATATGTGCCTGCACGAAACGCAGGATGTTGGAGAATGCCGTTTCTTTGGCATAGTCTTCCAAGACCAGGTGCCCGCTTTGATCGAGCCACACCATTTCTTTTTCGCGCGAACCGAGCCGCGCGTAAATTTCCGGCATCGAATGGGCTGGGATCACGCGGTCGCCGTGCGATTGGATGAGCAACGCCGGCGCGCGGACATCGCGCAGGGCGTCGCGCAGATGCGGCAGAAAATCGAGAATCAAACTCGCGGCACAGCGCGTGGGATTCGTGGAATATTCGGGGTGGCGCGCCCGCACGGTCGGATCGAGCGTGTCGTTGTCCTTTGGATTTTTGTCGATGGACGGAATGAGGCGGTACAACAGCGGAAACGTTCTGAAGAACGGAATCAGCGGATTTTCGATCGTGAAGGGAGTGGACGCCGCGACGACGCCCTCGACCGGTCGGTGCGCCGCGAGGTGCAGCGCGAGCGCGCCGCCCAGCGACAAGCCGATGGGAAAGATCGCGTTGCATTGATCGCGCAGCTGATCGTACGCCGCCGTGACGCTGCCGTACCAATCGTGCCAGCGCGTCGGCGTCATATCGGCTAGCGTGGTCGCATGTCCCGCGAGTACGGGACCCAGCACGGTGTAGCCCGCTGCGGCGAGTCGCTCGCCTAGCTCGCGCATTTCGTGCGGCGTGCCGGTAAAGCCGTGGATGAGCAAACATCCAATGGAATTACCGGGAAAGAAGAACGGCTCGGCGTTGGGAAGATACTTGGGCATCGTTGCCTCAGTCCGAATTATACCACATTTCACGACAGAAAAAAGTAGAGACGCCGCGCGCGGCGTCTCTACTAGAACTATATATCAAACGCGATGTTTCATCGCGCAGAGATTTATCGCAATCCCGCGAACAAGTCCTTTTCGCGGCGCGGTTTCTTGTTCAGCCGCGACTCGATCAGCGTATAGTACTCGGCGTCCCATTGGAGCTGCCGTCCCTCGGTCAGCCAGCGAATCGAATCCAGGATGTGATGACGCTGGCAGTACAATGCCTTGGTCATCGCTTCGCTGTAGGATGAAACGTCGAGGATTGTCGTAATACGTTCGTCGGGCACGGCTGACAGTCCATCGATGCCCCAGCTCGTCACCAGACTTTGCGGCAGGACGCAGTGGTACAGTTTTTGCGGCGCGAATGCGTCCAAGCCCTCGCGAAAGTACTGCTCGAACTTCGACGCGTCGCCGGCGTCGCGGAACGCGGCAGTCACTGCGCGGCTGATGATTTCGTAATCGCTGTCGCCGTTCAACAGTCCACGTGGTCCAAACGTGATGATGACCTGCGGTTGGATCTCGCGAATCAGGCGTACGAGCTGCCCTTCGATCAATCCCAGATCGAGTTTGACCAGTTCGCCGGGACGCGTGTCCAGCACGCAGACGCGGCGGACGCCGGAGGTTCGGCAGGAGCACATCCGGTCCCGCGCCTGCGCGGTACCCTCGTCGGCGCGCCCTGTTTTCGCTTCGGCGGGTGTGGGCGTGGATTCGCGCGTCGCCATCGCGAGCGAAACCTGAACACCCTCGTTCGCGTATTTCGCCAGCGTGCCGGCGGGACCGAACGACTCGTCTTCCGGGTGCGCGAAGATCGCCAACAGCGATAATTTTTCGCCGGCGACGCTGTGTTCACGAGTGATCGAGACGGGCGAATGCGTGCGTGCCATTCTACGCGGCTTTCTCTTCCGCAACGCGCAGGATCATCGAACGGGCGATTTCTTTCTGCGCCGCGCGATAGCGCGTCAGCAATTCCGCTTCGCTCTCGCGGTTCAGCGTGGTCAGGACAAAACGGGCGCAATTGGCGCAGCCGCCGCGTTCGCGATAGCGCCGCGCGTCGCAGCTGGCGCAGCCGTTTACCCGCACCATCGTCAGCGCGAAGGCGAGCGAATCCGGATGCGTCGACGACAACGCGGCGATACGGTTCACCAGGTCGCGCCAGCGCGCGCCGCGCAGATCGGCGAGCGCGGGCACTGCCCAGTGAGCAAACAAAAATTCGATTCGATGTTTCAATTGATCAATCACAAGATACCTGCCATCGGTGCGCTGATACAGTAAGCGCGACAACCTTATCAGAATAATTGTACTGAGCACCGCTTAAAAAGACATAAGAAAAAACTGGGGCGCATTAGAAAGCCGTAAGAATCGGCAGAGCGCAATTTCTTTGCCAATTCGGGGCGAATGGAGTAGAATGCTAGCGATAAATCACTTCAACGTGGAGGGGACGTTCGATGGAGACTAGGGAATTCAAGAACTACGTCAACGGCAAGTGGGTTTCGTCCAGCAGCGGAAGGACCTTTGAGAGCCGCAGTCCGGCAACCGGCGAGTTGATCGGCATGTTGCAGTTGTCGAACGCGCAGGATGTGCAGGAGGTGGTCGAGGCGGCGGACGCGGCGTTCCAAAAATGGCGCAAGTACCCCGCGCCCAAACGCGCCGAGTTGGTGTACAAGGTTTCGGAGATTCTTCGCGCGCGCAAGCAAGAAATGGGCGAACTGCTGACGCGCGAGATGTGCAAGGTGCTGCCTGAAGCGCTCGGCGATGTGCAGGAAGCCATCGACATGGCGATGTACATGGCGGGCGAAGGGCGGCGGCTCAACGGTTTGCTCGTGCCATCGGAATTGCCGAGCAAGTGGGCAATGGCAGTCCGCGATCCGCTGGGCGTGGTCGCCGCGATCACGCCGTGGAATTTTCCAATCGCGATTCCGGCGTGGAAGATGTTCCCCGCGCTTATCACCGGCAACACGGTCATCTGGAAGCCGGCAAGCGATACACCGGTGCTCGCCGAGCGAATGATCGAAATCTATGAGGAAGCCGGCTTTCCGCCGGGCGTCGTCAATCTGATCACCGGTGCCGGCGGCGTCGTCGGCGATGGATTGGTCACGCATCCGAAGGTTCGCCTCATCACTTTCACCGGGTCTACCGACATCGGGCGCGATGTGAACATGAAAGCCGCGCAGCACTTGAAGCGCGTCTCGCTGGAGATGGGCGGCAAGAACGCGATCATCGTGATGGATGACGCGGACATTGATCTGGCGATTGAAGGAATCATCTGGAGTGCGTTCGGGACGACCGGGCAGCGCTGCACGGCGGCGAGCCGCGTGATCGCGCATCAGGCGATCAAGAAACAGCTGCTCGATAAACTCGCGGCGCGCACGGCGAAGCTGCGACTGGGCGATGGCTTGCTGCCGACGACCGATGTCGGACCGGTCATCAACCCGAAGGCAGTCCAGAAAATTCACGAATACACCGAAATCGCGAAGAAAGAAGGCGCGTCCGTTCTCGTTGGCGGCGAACCGGCGACGGAAGGCGATCTCGCCCGAGGCGCGTTCTACAAGCCGACGATTTTCGACAACGTGACGCCAACGATGCGCGTCGCGCAGGAAGAAATCTTTGGACCTTCGCTGGCGGTGCTCAGCGCAAAATCGCTTGAGGATGCCATCGAGATCAACAACCGCACCAACTTTGGTCTCTCGACCTCGGTCTACACGACGAACGTCAACCGCGCGTTCGAAGCGATGCGAGACGTGACGACCGGCTTGCTCTACATCAATGCCGGCACGATCGGCTCCGAAGTGCAACTGCCGTTAGGCGGCACGCGCGGCACCGGCAACGGACATCGCGAGGGCGGCGGTCCGGTGGTGCTTGACACATTTACGGAATGGAAGACAATATATGTCGATTACAGCGGGCGCTTGCAGCGCGCGCAGATCGACACCGATGCGCTGGTGAAGAAAATCTAGTGTTCAGTCAGACAGTGTTCAGTATTCAGTCGAAGGTTTCTGGATACTGAACACTGGATTACTGACTACTGAACGATGCCCACACTCATTCATCTCTCTGACCTCCATTTTGGTCCTGCCTATCTTTCCCATCTTGGCGATTTGATTCTGAAGGAAATTGAAACGCTTCAGCCGGACGCCGTTGTTATTTCGGGCGATTTTACAATGCGCGCGCGGAACAATGAGTACCAAGCCGCGCGCGCCTATTTGAACCAGATCACGCGCCCGATGCTGACGATTCCGGGCAATCACGATCAGCCCTTGTCCGCGCCGGTGGAGCGGCTCACGCGTCCGTTCGCACGATACCAGCAGCACATTTGCGCCGATACGGACTCGACGCTTGTCGCCGGCGGTTTGTTCATCGTCGGCTTGAATGACAATCGGCGCATCCTGCCCGGCGGTTTTTGGTCGAGCCAGCAGCGCGCGTGGCTTGCCGCGCAGCTGGACCGCGCGCCGCGCGGCGCGATCAAGATCGTCGCGACGCATCACCAGTTGATGTGGGAGGGCAAGGCGCGCCCCGCCGGCTTTTGGTTTCCCGCGCGCGCACTGGCATTCCTCGCCCATCACGGCGTCGAGTTGGTGCTGAACGGGCATACGCACATTCCATCGGCGGAGCAGCCCGCGCACGACATCGTCGTGGCGCGCGCCGGCACGTCAACAAGTTCGCGCCCGCGGCACGGCAACCGCAACGCGTACAACCTGATTACGATAGACGAGCGGCAGATTTCGGTTTTCGTCCGGCAATACAGCGAGCCAAACGATGCGTTCATCGCGGCGCGGGCGTACACCTTTCCGCGCCGTTCAAATGCGTTCTAGAAAAGAGAGTCTCTTGGACATTGAAAAAATTGTTCTGATTTATCCGGAACGCGATGGACGCATCTGGGGCAAGGCGCAGGGCTCGCCGTACACGCTGATGCGCTTGGCGTCGCTGGTGCCAGATGAAATTCCGGTCGAAATCTGGGATGAAGACCTCGGCAGACTGCCGATCCACCGGCTCGGTCCGCGCGATGTGGTCGGTATCACCAGTAAGACGCTTTCGATCGACCGCGCGAAGGAAATCGCCGCGCAAGCGCGCGCGCGCGGCAGCACGGTCGTGGTGGGCGGCACGCACGCGACGCTGATCCCGGCTGAAGTCCAGCAATGGGCGGACATCACCGTTGCCGGCGAAGCATATCACACTTGGCCCCAAATCATCCGCGACGTGGCGAATCAATCGGCGCAGAAACTCTACGTCGATGAACAGTGGGCAAGTCTCGACGGTGTGGCGCGGCTGACCGACCGCGTGATCGAAATGGTGGGCGAGCATCGCAACTACTGGACGCCGTATATGGAAATCACGCGCGGCTGTCCGCGCGATTGCACGTTCTGCACCGCAATTCGCGTCAGCGGCAGAGTCATGCGGCATCGCCCAGTCGCCGAAGTGGTCGAAGAAATCGAACGGCGGCGGATCAAGCGTTTCTTCCTGACCGACGACAATTTTGGCTTGAACTTTCGCACGAATCCGGAATACATCGTGCAAGTGTTTGAAGCATTGGCGAAATTGAAATTGAGCGGGTGGACGGCGCAGGCGGAGATGATGGTCGGAAACTTTCCCGAATTGCTCGCGCTCGCGCGCCGCGCGCACCTCGAAAAACTTTTCATCGGCTTTGAATCGATCAACTCAAGCAACCGGCGCGACCTGGGCGGCAAGAGCAAAGGAAACGTCGAGGAGTACAAGCGCATCATCGATGCGATTCACGCCTATGGCATCGGCGTGGTGGGGTTGTTCGTGCTGGGCTTGGATGGCGACATGCCCGACGTATTTGAATCGACCTGGGATTTTGTGCGTGAGAGTGGGCTGGACTCGGTGAGCTTTACGATTATGACGCCGTACCCCGGTACGGAACTGCGGCGGGAGTACGAAGCGCAGGGGCGTTTGCTGCCGAATGTTCCGTGGAGTGATTACGATACTGCGCATGTGGTGTTCAGACCCGCCCAAATGACTGTGGAGCAACTGTGTCGCGGCTACGATTGGATTTGCCGCAAAGCGTACAGTCCGCGGGCGATTGCGGCGCGCGGACTGCGGACTTTGCGGCGGCATCCGTTCGGGCAGTATCAGCAGCGCGCGTTCTCTAGTTTCAGCACGGACGTAGGTTATCGCAAGACGGTCAGTTACCGCGAGCGGGAAGAAGATTTTCGCTGGCGCACGCCGGCGCGATTGAATGGCAAGTCGTCCGGTCAGGTGCAGTGAAGCTTTCGGTTTTGCTGCCGATTTACAACGAAGAACGCGAACTGGCAGCTTGTCTCGACCGTGTGCTGGCGTCGCCGGTCGCCAGCGAAATCATCGCGGTAGATGATTGCTCGACAGACGCGACGCCGCTTCTCCTTGCGCGTTACCACGATTCACGCCTCAAGGTCATTCGCCACGCTGTGAATTTATCGAAATCTTTTTATAAAAATTAAACACCGCGCCCGCGGGCAATAATTGACTGGACGTTGGGTCGATGGTATAATAGCCGCGTCGTACATCCTCAAGCACGTTCTCTGTTTCACACCTGCCAGGAGGTTCGCCTTGCGCGTTCTATTGATCAATCCGCGTTTTCAACTTCCCATCGATACCCGCACGACGCCGCATCTCGGTCTCGCCTATCTTGCCGCGGTCAGCGAGCGGCGGGGCGACGAGGTGCGCGTCTTCGATATGGACGTCGAAGACGTCCGTCTCACCGATTTTGTCCGCGAATACCAGCCCGACATCGTCGGCATCACGAGCAATACGCCGCAAGTCAAGCAGGGCTGGTACGCTGCGCGCGAAATTAAATCGGTGTTGGACGTGACCATCGTGCAGGGCGGTCCGCACGTCTCCGCGCTGCCGGAAGAGTCCGCCTCGCGCCCGGAGATCGACGTCGTCGCGCGTGGCGAAGGCGAAGATACGTGGATCCATCTCTGTCAAGTCGTCGAGCGCGCGAAAGCGAACAATCCTAAATTTCAATCGCGCGACCTGCTGGACCCGGCGAATAAACTGCTCGACGACGTTCTCGGCATCACCTACCAGTCGCTGGATGGCAAGATCAAACACATGCACGAACGTCCGGCAATTGCCGACCTCGATACGCTGCCGTTTCCGGCATATCATTTTTTCAAGATGGACCGCTATACGTCGCTCCAACCAGCGATGGACGCGATCGAACGCGGCAAGTCGTTCAGTCTGATGACGTCGCGCGGCTGTCCGTATCGCTGCACGTTCTGCTCGCAAAGCGTGATGGCGGAAAAGTGGCGCGCGCGCTCGCCGGAAAGCGTCGTCAAGGAATGGGCGCACCTGGTCAACGATCTGGGCGCGCAGGAAATCGGCATCCTTGATGATTCCGCGAACATCCAGCGCGCGCGGCTGCACGAGCTGAGCCAGCGGTTGATCGACGCTAAATTGAACCACGTCCCGTGGATTCTCATCAACGGTATCCGCGCGAATCTCGCGGACGAAGACTTGCTGCGGCTCGCTTTCGGCGTCGAGACCGGCGACGAGGACATTCTCGAATCGATCGACAAGCGCGTGACGCACGACCAGATTCGCGCGGCGTTCAAGAACGCGAAAAAAGCTGGCTTGGAAACGGTGGGATTCTTCATTATCGGCTTGCCGGGCGACACCGAAGAGACGATGGAAAAGACGATCCGGTTCGCGTGTGAACTCGATCCGCTCGTCGCGAACTTTTCGATGATGACGCCCTATCCCGGCACCAAAGTCTGGGAGCAAGTGCATCGTAACGGCGGGCGAATGCTGGTCAAGGATTGGCAGGATTACGTGTTCTTTGAAGGCAAGGCGCGGTACGAGATGGGCGAGACCACCGCGGCGGCGCAGGAGAAAAAGTGGAAGGAAGCGTATCGCCGGTTCTATTTGCGTCCGCACCGCGTGCTGATGACCATGACGCGCAAATCGACGTGGCAGCATTTCCCGCGCACGCTGAGCATGGCGCTCAAGATCGTCTTGCCGAAAAAGACCAAGGACGACGTCAAGACGAAACTGGACGAGGCGCGCGCCGCGACGAACTGACATGGCAGACCTGAAACGACTTTGGCTCGACCTCGGAGACCTCGGCGTGTTTGTGCGACCCGCCGGCGCGCACGACCGCTGGCAGGATCACGGGTTAGGTCTCCTGCGAACGATCCTGAAACAGAATGGCGTCGAAACCGATTTGTTCTCGACGCGCTCACTGCGTTCGTGGAATGAATTGAACAAGCGCGTCGAAGGATACGACGTTCTCGCGATGAACGTCCGCAGTTACACGTACCCGTTTGCGTACCAAGCCGCCAAGATTTTCAAAAAGGTCAATCCACACGGACTGGTCGTCACCGGTGGAATGCACGCGACTGTCGCGCCAGACGAAATGGAAACGGTCGCCGAGTTCGACCGCATCTGTCAAGGACCGGGCGAAAACATCATCGTCGATCTGCTGAAAGACCCACGCGCGTTTCCGCGCGTCATCACCGGCGTCGGCAGCAAGTCGATGGCGGACTGGCCGATGATGGATCGAACGATGTGGCCCAATCCGCAGCTGTCCGATTTTCCGTGGCCCCTGGAACCCGAGTGCGGCTGGGGACCCGATCCCGTGGCGACGATCATCACGAGCCGCGTCTGCCCGTGGCAATGCGCGTTTTGCAACGAAGCATCGTACATTCCCAATATGGGACGCAAGTCCGTCGATCAAGCCATCGACGAACTCAACTTTCTGGATGACCAGTTCGGACCGCTCGGTTCCGTCGTCATTCACGATTCGATGTTCTTCCAGAATCCGCCGTGGCTGAAGGAGTGGCTGGAAAAATATCCGCGCCGCGCGCATCGGGCGTGGCCCTATTGGGCGGCGGGACGCACCGATACGGTGCGCCAGTGGCCCGATCTGTTAGAGGCGCTGGAGCGCGAGACGAATTGGAACATTGTCTCGCTGGGTTTTGAATCCGGCAGCGACCGCGTGCTCAAGATTCTCAACAAGGAATGCACCGCCGAAGACAACTTCTTTGCGATCGACCTGCTGAACAAAATCGGCGACGATCTTGAAGCGCGGGGTCGCATTCCGCCGAAATTCTGGGCGAACATCATGCTCGGCATTCCCGGCGAGACGCGCGAGGATGCCTTCGACACGATCCGGATGTTGAAGCGAATGAAACGTGTGTTGCCATCGATCTCGTACTACGCGCCGTACCCCGGCTCCGCGCTCGGCTATCAATTGATCGCGGAAGGCAAGAGCCGGATGTCGAAGGAGAATTACCATCGCTATCCTGACGACGAAAAGGTCAAGGGCATCGACTACAGTTTCTACAAGAAACTTTTGCAGGGCAAGTTTGACCGCGAAGTGAACAATGCGCTGCCGACTTTTCTGCGAGAGAAATCGGGCGTGTTTGAGGAAGCGCTGATCAAAGCATGAGCAGTTTCAATAATCCGCACCATTTCTACCTCTTTGCGATGAAGAATGGCAAAAAGAAGCTCGGCTATGGCGGCACGCCGGACGAAGCGTACGACAATCTCCGTTTGCGCCTCGCGCCGAAAGAGATGGAGCAGATCAGCAAGGATCAGTACGTCCGCATCGTTCAACGGGAGCTGCAAAAGCATATCCACGAACTGGGATGATAAGGCGAGGCGGAGCGTGCCTCGCCTTTTTCTTGGAATAAATTGACCGATGTTCCGGCGGGGTGTATAATCGTCAGGGTGGAAAAATGAGAATCTTGTTGGTTTCTCCCGAATCGAAAGTTTGGAATTCGCGCGCACACTTGCACAATGGCTTGGGCTATTTGGCGGGTTCACTGCTCGCGAATGGATATACAGACGTAACGTTGCACGACGGCGCCGTCGAAACCGAATCGCTCGCGCAGGTACTCGACCGCGCCATCGCCGACGGGCGTCCGTACGATATGGTCGGCATTTCTGCGCCGACAGTGCTGATCGAGAATGCGTGGGCGGGCGCGCGCGACGCGAAAGCACGCGGCGCGATTACGATTCTCGGCGGTCCGCATCTGACGCTCCAGCCGGACGAATCGCTGCAGAAACCCGAAGTCGATTTGGTCGTGCGCGGCGAGGGCGAAGACGCGCTCGTCGAAATCCTCCACATTCTCGAAGACGGTAGATCGGTCAACGACGTGCGGCTCAGGAATGTCCTGGGCTTGTCGTGGCGCGACGCGGCGGGCAAAGTGATGCACAACCTCGACCGTCCGCTGCGTCCCGATCTCGACAACATTCCACTGCCAGCGTACCATCTTTTCAAGATCGAACGCTATACCAATTTGAACCCAATGACAGACGGACTCGATCCAAACGCGCGCGCGTACACCATCGTCACCTCGCGCGGCTGCCCGTACAAATGCACCTACTGCTCCAAGCCGATCACCGGCGACACGTGGCGACCGCGTTCGGTCGAGAATGTCATCAAAGAATGGCGGATGCTCGTGCGCGATTTCCACGCGACCGAAATCGGCTTGACCGACGACATTTGGAACCTCGATCTCAAGCGCGCCAAGGCGCTCTGCCGCGCGCTGATCGACGAAAAACTCAACACCGTGCCGTGGGTGACGATTCACGGTATGAAAGTGAACCACACTGATCTCGAACTGTTCCAGCTGATGAAAGCCGCCGGCTGCAAGCGCGTCGGTTTTGGCGTGGAGAACGGCGACGAACAGATTTTGAAGAAGGTCATCCGAAAGGCACAGACGCTCGACATGGTGCGCCACGCGTTCAAGAACGCGAAAGCCGCTGGCTTGCAGACGATGGGTTTTTTCATTTTCGGGATGCCGTATGAGACCGAAGAGACAATGGAGAAGACGATTCAGATCGCGCTCGAACTCGACCCTGACCTCGCGCACTTTATGATTGCCGCGCCGTACCCCGGCACGGAATTGTGGAAGCTGGTTGAGAAGGAAGGAATTCTTTTCTCACACAATTGGGACGATTACGCGATTCAAGCCGACAAGGCGCACTTTCAGATTGGCGACCTAACTGCCGATGTGGTCGAGCGCAAATGGCGCGAGGCGCATCGCCGCTTTTATCTGCGACCATCGCGCATCGCGCGGCGGCTGATGATGCCGGACACGTGGCGCAATCTGCCGCGGCGCGTGCAGGATGTGTCGCGCATGATGCTGGGAGCGCGCGCGAGTGCAGGCGCGCATTAGGAGGGCGATGATGATTCACTCCAAAGAAAAGTTCATCACGCCGGAAGAGTATTTGGCGCGCGAAGCGCAAGCCGAGTACAGGAGCGAGTATCGCAATGGCGAGATATGCGCGCTAGCGGGCGGTTCGGCAAATCACAATTTTATTACCGGCAATGTGTATGCGGCAGTGAGGCAAATGCTTTCGCAGCGACCCTGCCGGGCATTCATCAATGACATGCGACTGAATGTCAAACAAAGTGGGCTTTACACCTGTCCCGAGGTGATGGTCGTCTGCGGCAAGACGGAGTTTGCGCCGGGACGCGACGATACGGTGACTAATCCCATCGTCATCGTTGAAGTATGGTCCGATTTGACCAAGGCGTATGATCGCGGAGAGAAATTCGCGATGTATCGCCAGATTCCGACGCTGCAAGAGTACGTAATGATTGACCAGACGAAATCTTACATCGAGCATTTCCGCAGCGATGGAAATTTCTGGGTGCATGAAACGTTGGACCAAATGGACGCGATCTTGATTCTGCCCTCCGTGCAATGCGAAATACCGCTGGCGACGATCTACGAAAAGGTAGAGTGGCAGAACAACAATAGCAAATGATCGCATCCCTACTCCCCAAAATTCCTCTCTATTGGTCCTTCTACCGCTACGGCTTTCCAAAACTCCTGCCGTTCAGCATCGTCGTTAGCATTTCGTACCGCTGCAACAGCAAATGCCGGACTTGCGACGTGTGGCGCAAGCCGAACGACGACCTCACGCTCGACGAATGGACGCGCGTGTTTCATAACATCGGGCGCGGACCGATCTACATGACCTTCACCGGTGGGGAACCGTTCCTCCGCAAAGACCTGCCCGAGATGGTCATCGCGGCGTACCAACATTGCCAACCCGAGTACATTACGATTACGACGAACGGCATTCTGACGCAACGCATTGCCGAAGGCGTCGAAAAGATTTGTGTGAACGCGCCCAAGTCGCACATCGGCATCAACCTGTCGCTCGACGGCATTGGCGCAGAGCACGACGACATTCGCCTCGTTCCCGGCAACTGGGACAAGTCGATGGAAACATGGAAGGCGCTGAAAGAGCTACAGAAGCAGCACACGAACCTCGTTCTCAGCATCCACACCGTTATCTCACAGTTCAATATCAAGCGTTTCCGCGAAGTCTACGCCGGCTTGCAGCCGCTCGTGCCCGACTCCTACATCACCGAAGTTGCCGAAGAGCGCGTCGAGCTTGACACGGTCGGCTTGAACATCACGCCGATGTCGCGCGATTACGCGCCCATCGCCGATTTTCTCAGCGAGCGCGCCCACGCGACGCCGGCGCGCGGCTTTGCGCGCGTTACGCAATCATTCCGCGCGCGCTATTATCAGATGGCAAAGCGTACGCTGCTCGAACAGCGACAGATCATTCCCTGCTTTGCCGGTTGGGCGAGCGGACACATCGCGCCGAACGGCGACGTGTGGTCGTGCTGCATTCGCGCGGAGCCGGTGGGCAACCTTCGCAACACGCAATACGATCTACGTCCCATCTGGTTCGAGCAAGTCGGATCGATGAAGAATCTGCGGCATAGTATCGCGGCAGGCGAGTGTGCGTGCCCGATGGCGAACGCGTCGTACGCCAATATGCTGTTGCATCCGCCGACGTTGATGCAGGTCGCGCGCGAGTTGCTCACGCGTCCCAACGTGCCGCTAGAGACGCATGGAGTTTGATGGGTTGCACTGTGTCGCCGTTTTGTGATATGCGGAACGATGTGATATAATGGCAAGCAACGTGTAGACAAGTATACAGGCAAACACGGATGCGCGCCCTGTCTCCTTGTCTACCTGTGTAGTTGTCTACTTTACCTGAGGAGCGAAACGAATGAGCGCTCAAACCATAAAGCCAGAGGATATTCCCGTCGCGGCGGGCGGTCCCGAAACAAAATCGGGGCAGGCGGGGATTGTGTTCGCGAAGCTGGACGATGTGGTGCGCTGGGCGCGCACCGGTTCGATGTGGCCCCTGCTTTTCGGACTCGCGTGCTGCGCGATCGAAATGATGGCGGTCTATATGCCGCGCTTTGATCTATCGCGCTTTGGGATGGAGGTGTACCGCGCCTCGCCGCGTCAAGCCGACTTGATGTTCGTCGCCGGGCGCGTGTCGCGCAAGATGGCGCCAGTCGTCCGCCAATTATACGATCAAATGATGGAACCCAAATGGGTGATCGCGATGGGCGACTGCGCGTCGTGCGGCGGCATCTATAACAACTATGCGATTCTGCAAGGCGTCGACGAAATCATTCCAGTCGATGTTTACGTCGCGGGCTGCCCGCCGCGCCCCGAGGCGCTGATGGACGGCATCCTGATGTTGCACGAGAAAATCAAGAACGGCGAACCCAAGGGCCAGATTCGGATCGAAGGGTTTGGTTTGCGCGGATAAACCAGTCGTCAGTAGACAGTCAACCGTCGACGGACATAGGATTGTGCAATGGCGCAACTTGAAACTACACTAGCCAGACTGCGTGAGCGATTCCCCAACGCGATCACGGACATTTACGAATTTCGCGGCGATGCCACGATCGCGATTCCACGCGAATCCCTTCTCGACGTGGCGCGCTTTTTGCGCGATGACCCGGCGCTGCGGTTTGCTTCGGTGATGGATATTACCGCGCTCGATTGGCTGCCGCGCGATCCACGCTTCGACGTGTTGTATTGGCTGCTGGCGTTGGATGCCGGTGCGCGTGTGCGCTTGCGTGTCCGCGTCGCGGAATAGGACGCGAGCGTGCCATCCGTCACTTCGATCTGGGCGGGCGCGAACTTTTACGAGCGCGAAGTCTACGACCTCTTCGGCATCACTTTCACCGATCACCCCTTCCTCGAACGCATTTTGCTGCCCGATTACGACACCGGGCATCCATTGCGGAAAGATCATCCGCTGGGCTACGAAGCCGTCGAATTTACGCACACCTACGCCGAGATTCAACCCGACAAGCCGAGCGCCGCCGCGCCGCCGCGGGCGCGCCAGCTGATCGGCAGTGTGCGCGGAGTGACCACCGAAATCCCGGTTGGACTGGCTGATCCCAAGACACCATGGTCGGCGCCTGATTCGGACACGTTGCTGATCAATATGGGACCACACCACCCGTCCACGCACGGCGTACTGCGCGTCGCGCTGGAAGTGGACGGCGAGCGCATCATCAACGCGATGCCAGATGTGGGTTATTTGCACACCGGCATCGAAAAGAACGCCGAATACAAAACTTACCTCAAAGCCATTCCGCTGTTCGACCGCATGGATTATCTTTCGACGTTTTTCAACGATCTGGTCTACTGCCTCGCGGTGGAAAAACTGATGGAGGTGGACGTGCCCGAGCGCGCGCAAATCGCGCGTGTGATCCTGTGCGAACTCCAACGCGTCCAATCACACTTGGTGGCGGTTGGCTCGCAGGCGATGGACATCGGCGCGGTCACCGTGATGACGTATGCGTTCCGCGAACGCGAGCAGGCGCTCGATATTTTCGAAATGGTCAGCGGCGCGCGGATGATGACCTCCTACTTTCGTTTTGGCGGACTCGCGCTCGATCTGCCCGCCGGTTTCTCCGATGCGGTCCACGCGTTCGTTCAGATGATTCCGGGTCGCTTGAAAGAATACGAAGACCTGCTCAACAAGAACCCGATTTGGATCGAACGGACGCGCGGCATCGCCGAGTACACCAAAGAACAGGCGATGGCGTACGGCGTGACCGGACCGATGCTGCGCGCTGCCGGCGTGAAATGGGATTTGCGAAAGGTTGCGCCGTACTCCGGCTACGAGCAGTACGATTTCGACGTGCCGGCGGGCACGCGCGCCAAAGCCGATGTGCTCGAGTGCTACTATATCCGCATGGAAGAAATGCGGCAGAGTCTTCGCATCATCGAGCAAGGGTTGCAAAAGCTCGAAAAGACGAAAGGGCAACCCTACGTCACAAGCAATCGCAAGGTCGCGCCGCCGCCCAAACAGGAATTGCAAATCTCGATGGAAAGTCTGATCCACCATTTCAAGTTGTGGACAGAAGGGTTCAAGCCGCCCGAAGGTTTCGTTTATGCTGCCGTCGAGTCGCCGCGCGGCGAGCTGGGTTGTCTCCTTTCGAGCAATGGCACGAATATGCCGCACCGCGTCCATTTTCGCACGCCTTCGTTCGCCAATTTGCAGACGCTGCCCCTCATATCGAAAGGATATTACATCGCTGACCTCGTTGGCATCATCGCGATGACAGATATTATTCTTGGAGATGTCGATCGGTAGGGCAGTCGACTTTTCATCTGGTGCATATGGAACACTTGATTCTAAGAGACCTCGATATTCTCGACCTTAACCAAATCGCGGTGTACGAGCAACACGGCGGTTATCAATCACTCCGTAAAGCCGTAAAGGAAATGACGCCCGATCAGGTGACCGATGTGGTCAAGGCGTCGGGCTTGCGCGGGCGCGGCGGCGCGGGTTTTCCTGCCGGCGTCAAGTGGAGTTTCTTGCCCAAGGGCGTCTTCCCGCGCTATCTTGTCGCGAACGCCGATGAATCGGAGCCGGGCACATTCAAAGACCGCGAGATCATGGAGCGCAATCCGCACCAGTTCATCGAAGGCATCGCGATTGCATCGTACGCGATCCAATGCAACCACGCCTTCATCTACATCCGCGGCGAGTTTCCGGCCGCGGCGCGGTCTTTGGAGCAAGCCATCGCGGAGGCAGAAGCGCGTGGCTATGTTGGCAAAAATGTTTTTGGCTCCGATTATCATTTGCAGATCACCGTTCATCGCGGCGCGGGCGCGTACATCTGCGGTGAAGAGACCGCGCTGCTCGAATCGTTGGAAGGCAAACTAGGGCAGCCGCGCGTCAAGCCGCCGTTTCCCGCGAGTGTCGGTCTTTACAACAAGCCCACGGTCATCAACAACGTCGAGACGCTCGCCAATGTGCCGGTCATTCTCGAGCGCGGCGCGGAATGGTACGCCAAAATCGGGACGCCGAAATCGACCGGACCGAAAGTGTTTTGCCTGAGCGGGCACGTGAATCGCCCCGGCAATTATGAAGCGCCGTTTGGCAGCATCTCGTTCCGCGATTTGATTTACGATCTCGGCGGCGGCATTCGCGGCGGCAAAAAGCTAAAGGCGATTTTGCCCGCCGGCGCGAGCGGTCCGATGCTGAATCCGCTTGCCCCTTCGGGCGAAGCGGTGATGGACGCCAAACTCGATTTTGAAGCGCTCGCTCCGTTCGGTTCGCTCCTCGGTTCCGCATCGGTGATCGTATTGGATGAAGACACGTGCGTCGTGTGGGCGGCGAAAAAGATGGTACGATTCTTCGAACACGAGTCGTGCGGCAAGTGCACGCCGTGTCGCGAAGGCACGTACTGGATGTCGCGCGTGCTGGAGCGCATCGACAGTGGCATCGGCACGCTGAGCGATGTTGATCTGGTCGCGAGTGTCGCGACGCAGATGCAGGGTCGCACGCTGTGTCCGCTCGGTGATTTCTCAACGTCGCCGGTGTTGGGCAGCGTCAAGATTTTCCGCGAGGAATATGAGCGGCATATCAAAGAGCACGGGTGCTGGGCAAAGAATAACCGGTGATTCTTTCATTTGGCGACCGCGCAACCGAAGACTTCTTTCACGGCAGACCGGGCAAACACGCACGTCGTTTTCCGAACTCGATCGTGCGCGGTGCCTTGCGAAAACTTGACATGCTCAATGCGGCACACGAACTCAAAGATTTGCGCGAACCGCCAGGCAATCGCTTGGAACTATTGAAGGGCGACCTTGTAGGATTCTACAGTATTCGTATCAATGACCAGTGGCGGATTGTCTTCCGATGGTCTGGTAACGGCGCTTCTGATGTGCGTGTGACAGATTATCATTGATTGGAGATCGATAATGCTTCCAGAGAACCGCATGCCCACTCATCCTGGCGAGATACTGGACGAAGAATTCTTGCGTCCACTTGGTGTGACGCCTGCCGCGTTTGCAAAGCACATTGGCGTGCCTACCCTGCGCGTCAATGAGATCATTCGCGGGCAGCGCAGCGTGACGCCGGAGACAGCTTGGTTGTTTGCGCAAGCATTGGGCACTACGCCCGAATTCTGGCTCAACTTGCAAAGCGCATACAACCTTGCGAGAGTGCAACCAAAGCGAAAGCAAATTGCCCGCTTGCAACAAGCCGCTTGAGCTGCCGACGCATCATCAGTGTCAAGATTTTCCGCCATGAGTACGAGCGACATATCAAAGAGCACGGGTGCTGGGCGCGGAAGCAGTAATCAGTAGGACAGTGAACAGTAAATCAGAAATCGCAAATCTGAAATCGGAAATGTGCTATGCCCAAAGTCACAATAGACGCCAAAACAGTTGAGGTCCCCAACGGCACGCTCGTCGTCGAAGCCGCGAAAAAAGCCGGCGTCGAGATTCCGGTCTTTTGCTATCACCCGAAGCTCGCGTCGGTCGGCATGTGCCGCATGTGCCTCGTCGAAGTCGGCACGCCCAGGCGCGGCAAAGACGGGCAGATCGAAATGGACGCGAACGGCAACCCGGCGATCGCGTGGATGCCGAAATTGCAGACCGCGTGCACAACCGTCATCTCCGATGGCATGGCAGTGCGAACCGATTCCGCGCAGGTCGCCGATGCGCGCCGCTCAGTCGTTGAATTTTTGCTGACGAGTCATCCACTCGATTGCCCGATCTGCGACAAGGGCGGCGAGTGTCCGCTGCAAAATCTGACGATGGCGTACGGACCAGGCAAGTCGCGTTTTCCGGTCGAATCGAAATTCCACAACGAAAAACGCGTGCCGCTCGGTGATCTGATTATGCTCGACCGCGAGCGCTGCATCCAATGCTCGCGCTGCATCCGCTTCCAGGACGAACTTGCCGACGACCACGTGCTGGGCTTTCAGGCGCGCGGGCGCGGCATTGAAATCGTTTCGCTTTCCACGCCGGAATTTGATTCCAAGTTCAGCGGCAATACTATCGACATCTGCCCGGTCGGCGCGCTCACCTCGCGTGATTTTCGCTTGAGCGCGCGGGTGTGGGAAGTGCACGATTACCCCAGCGTCTGCGCGCATTGCTCGGTCGGCTGCAACCTTCTGATCTGCGAGCGCGATCATCAGATCAAGCGCATCGTCCCGCGCGAAAACGAAGCGGTGAACGCGATTTGGATTTGCGACAAGGGACGATTCGCCCACCATTTTACTACCGCACCCGACCGTTTGACGACCCCGCTTGTTCGGAAGAATGGGAGTTTGCAGCCAGCATCGTGGGATGACGCGCTTGACGCGATTGTTGCCAAGTTCGCCGAGATCAAAAAGCAATCGGGCGCGAGCGCGCTCGCTGGGCTTGGCGGCGACCGCACGGCGAATGAAGACCTGTATCTGTTCCAGAAATTATTCCGTCAGGTTCTCGGATCGAACAACTTGGAGCATCGCGTGGGTTGGAGCGCGAGCAACGTTGGTGTAGATTTGGTTCGGATGTACGGCGCGGGCGCCGACACGAACCTCGGCGCGCTTGATAAGAGCGTGACCGCGCTCGTCATCGGCGCTGACCCGGAGGAAGAACAACCGGTGATTCGACTGCGTCTCACGCGCAGCGTTCGCAATTTCGGATTGAATCTGATTGTGGCGAACGGCCGCGTGACAAAACTCGCGTCGCACGCGAAGCAATCGATTGTTTATCGTTACGGCGCGGAATCGGCGTTCTTGCTTGGAATGATTCGTACGATTCTTGATGAAGGACTGGAGAATAAAGAATTTATTGGCGCGCGCGTCAACAATCTTGACGCCGTTCGCAAATCGATTGAACCGTTCACCGTAGAGCACTGTGCTGAACTCTGCGATGTCAAGCCGGAAAAGATTCGCGACGCCGCGCGCCTAATTGCCCAATCACCCAGTTTCCTAATTCTCTACGGACGCGAGGCGATGGCAGCGCAACAGCACGACCCCGCGATCACGTCGAGCATCGAGACGCTGCTGCTCATCACCGGGCACGTCGGGCGCGTGAACAATGGCTTGATCGCGCTCTACCCACATAACAATTCGACCGGCGCGATGGATTTTGGCTTGTTGCCAACGCATAGCGCGGGACGCGTCAAATCGGACGTGAAGGGTTTGTCGGCGCGCGAGATGTTGTCTGGCAAGGCGCGCGCGCTGTACGTGATGGCGTGCGATCCAGCCGCAGATGGCAATTTCACCAAGCCGGATCTTCTCGTTGTCCAGGATTTATTCCTAACCGAGACGGCTAAACTTGCGGATGTGGTGCTACCGGCGCAGTCGTTCGCGGAACGTGACGGTACGTTAACGAACACCGAGCGGCGCGTGCAGCTTTTCCGCGCGGCGATCAAACCGATCGGCGAATCAAAACCCGACTGGTGGATTGTCGCGGAGATCGCCAAGCGGTTGGGCGCGACTTGGCATTACCGGAACTCGGCGGAAATTATGGACGAGATCGCGGCGACCGTGCCGCTTTACGCAGGCGTGACGTACGCCGCGCTGTCGGATAATGTGATGATGCCGCGACCGCCGTACGGACAGGGTAATCCGAGCGATGAGCCGACTGAAATCGCGATGGGCGAACTCGAAAATGTGTCGAGCGGCAAGCAGTGGCTGAGCGTCGCGGAGAGCGATGCGAGCGCCAAGTTCGAGTTGTTCTGGAATGAACCGAGAGGCGAGGGGCGAGAGGCGAAGAACGAACTTGTACTTGCGGTGGCGCGGTCATTGTACGATCGCGGGACGTTGGTTGGCAAGACAAAGATCGTGCAGCCGCGCGTGCCGGCGCCGTACGTCGAAATTAATTCGCAGGACGCGGAGCAAATCGGCGTTGGCGATGGCGCGCGCGTACGCGTCTCGTTCGATTCGCGCGTGATCGAATTGAACGCGCGCGTGGATGGTCACGTGCCGCCAGGCACCGTACTCGTGCCGAACAATCTCGACGGAACTGCTGCGCTGCCGATGGGCGCGTGGGTGAAAATCGAAAAGGTTTGAAATGCTACGAGCGGGCACTCGCGCAAATACAAAGGTAACCAAGCGCGCCGCGCACGAACGGCAAGCGATGTACAGGACTGCTTCCTCGCGGTCGGCGTTCCGACGCGTTACGCGGAAGCAAATCAACGCGGTTGTGCGCAAGATTGTGAATGAGTTCAATCCTGAAAAAATAATTCTCTTTGGCTCGTACGCGTACGGCAAGCCCAGTATTGACAGTGATGTGGATTTGCTGGTTGTTATGGAAAGTAATGAACATCGTGCGCGGCGCGCGACCACTATCCTCCGCGGCTTATTGGACGTTCCTTTTCCGATGGATGTTTTGGTGCGAACGCCGCAGGAAGTGGTGAGCCGGTTGAGCGCGGGAGATTACTTCTTACGCGAGATTGTACAGCAAGGTCAAGTCCTCTATGAGCGATGACTCTTTATCGCAATGGATTGAGAGGGCTGATGAGGATTTTCATTTGGCGCAGGCTGCATTTCGTCAACGCAAGTTTCCGGCATACAATAGTATTTGTTTCCACGCGCAACAGTGCGCCGAGAAATATTTAAAGGCATTTTTGGTTCGCCGCCGCGTCGCGTTCCGTAAGACACACGATTTGCGCGAGCTGCGTCGCCAATGTGTAGAATCAGACGGCGCATTTGATTTGCTCACAGATCCTCTGCTGTTGTTGAATCAGTTTGCGATTGACGCGCGTTATCCGGGTTTTCCGCTAACCCGAGAAGACGCGCGCGACGCCATCGCATCAATGAAACAGGTCCGCCAGTTCGTCCGCGCGCGGCTCGGCTTGACGGCAGAGTAATTCACGTTTGTCATCGAGGTTCGATTATGACTCTTCCTGATCTGGGTGCGATCGTCAAAGGAATGTCTGTGACGTTGCGGGAAATGTTCAATCCGCCCGCGACGATTCAATATCCTGAAGTGAAAAAGCCGGTCTTTCCGCGCTTTCGCGGGCGGCACGAGTTGAAGCGGCATGAGAACGGTTTGGAAAAGTGCATTGGCTGCTCGCTGTGCGCCGCCGCTTGTCCGGCGGACGCGATCTACGTCGAACCCGCAGAACAGACCGATGCGGCGCGCTATTCACCGGGCGAGCGTTACGCCAAGCGGTACGAGATCAATCTGATCCGCTGCATCTTCTGCGGCTTTTGCGAAGAGGCGTGTCCCACCGGCGCCATCATCCTCGAACACGACTATGAACTCTCGTACTACAATCGCCGCGACGCGATCATCACGAAAGACAAATTGCTCGTCCCGCCGCCGGCGCCGGACCAAAGCACGCCGCGCGCGATAAAAGACCCCGGCAATTTGTACGCCGCAATTCCCCCGGTCAAAGGCGGAGTGGAGTAGTGATCAGTAAATAGTATGCAGTCTGAATACTGAATACTGACCACTGGTATATCAACAAGGGAGTTGAGTGATGCCAGAGTTTCCTTGTCCCCCCGGACTCATTTGTCGTCCCACGTTTTGGAACATTCCTGAATGGCTGCAAATCGCTGTCTACCTCGGCGGTCTTGTAGCCGTTATTGTTTTCCTTTACGGTCTGTGGCTGCGCGTACGGCACTGGCGCAAAGGCAAAGGTAAATTTGATTGGGGTCCCCTCGCCACGCGCCTCAAGATGTGGCTGACGATGGGCGTCGCGACGAAAAAAGTCGCGCTCGATCAACAGCCCGCCGGGACAATGCACCTCGGCATTATGTGGGGCATGGTGATCCTTTTTATCGGCACCGCGCTCGCCACGATCGACTGGGACATTGCGCGCCCGCTCATCGATCCCAACCAATGGCGTTTGCTGCAAGACGGCTTTTATTATCTCTACAAAGTCATCCTCGATATTTTTGGCGTCTTCGCTCTGATCGGGCTTGGCATCGCGTTCTTCATTCGATACGGACAGAAACCGGCGCGGCTCGATGGTCGCTCCGGCAAGCGCTATTTCAACGAAGACCTGTGGACCCTCGGCGCGCTTGCATTCATCGTCCTCACCGGCTTTCTGATCGAATCGCTGCGGCGCGCGGCGCAGCCGGTCGAAAC
>DAIDTM010000123.1 GCA_027457205.1 Anaerolineae bacterium
CTCGCGGAGATACCCAACGTGATTGAACGGATGTAGAAGGATTGAACCGCAAAGACCGCAAAGGACGCGCGCTCTCCTACGACGACATCACACACTATCAGAAGATCGTCGTCGCGCTGAAGGAGACGATGCATTTGATGAGAGAGATCGACGCAGCGATTCCGAAATGGCCAATTGGGTGACGCCGCATTGTCATGTCGAGCGAAGCGAGACATCTCGCCACTGCCGAACAGAGATTTCTCGCCGCTTCGCGGCTCGAAATGACAAACCACCCAACCACCCAACGAGTTGACCCATTGACCACTCCACTCAAAATCCTCATGCTCTCCGCCGAAGTGTTTCCCTTCGCCAAGACCGGCGGACTCGCCGATGTCGCCGGCGCGCTGCCGCGCGCGCTCCACGCGCTCGGTCACGACGTGCGCGTCGTGATGCCGCGCTATGGACGCATCGATCCCGTACATTTCAATTTGCAAAAGACGCTCGATCCATTCCCGGTGCCGCTCGACAGCGCGAGCGAAGACGCGGCGATCCTCGAAGGCAAACTCGACACTGACGTTCCGGTGTACTTTATCGAGAACAAGAAATTCTTCGACCGCGAAGGAATTTACATGTACCCCGACGACGCGGAGCGGTTCATCTTCTTTTCGCGCGCCGCGCTCGAAATGCTCAAGCGGCTGAACTGGCAGCCCGACGTGATCCACTGCCACGATTGGCATACCGCGCTCGTCCCCAACTGGCTCCGTACCGTCTACGCGTCCGATCCCTTCTTCGCCGACGCCGCGACCGTTTACACGATCCACAACATCGCGTACCAGGGCATCTTCGGCTACCGCGTCCTCGAGGTCGCCGGACTCGCGCCCTACGGATTCATCGCGCATCCCAGTGTCGCGCCGGAGATCAACCAGGTTTTCGATTTTATGGCGCGCGGTATTTTGTTCGCCGATAAGATCAATACCGTCAGCGAGACGTACGCGCGCGATATTCAGACGCCCGAGTTCGGCGAGCGGCTCGATCCGATCCTGCGCGAGCGCAAGGACCGCTTGTCCGGCATTTTGAATGGAATCGATACGGAACGATTCGACCCCGCGCGCGATTCCAGCATCGCGCAGACGTTCAGCATCGACTCGCTCGACGCGCGGGCGGCGAACAAACTCGCGCTGCAAAAAGAAGGCGGCTTGCCGCAAATTCCCGACGCGCCGCTGCTGGCGATGGTCAGCCGCCTCACCGATCAAAAAGGACTCGACCTGGTGGCGGACACCATCGATCACATTCTCGATACGCTGCCGGCGCAGTTTGTCCTGATGGGCACCGGCGATCAGCACTATCACGATTTCTTTTCGCAGCTGCGGAGCAAATATCCCGGACGCGTGGCAACCTTCTTGACGTACGATCCCGCGCTCGCGCGGCGCATCTACGCCGGCGCGGATATGCTGCTGATTCCGTCGCGCAGCGAGCCGAGCGGGACGAACCAGATGATTGCGATGCGCTATGGCTGCATTCCGATCGTGCGCGCGACCGGCGGACTGGCGGACTCGGTCGAAGAGTTCGACGCGCGGCAAGAACGCGGCACCGGTTTCACTTTCAAGGCATACGACCGCTGGGCGATGTTCGCTGCCGTCGCCCGCGCGATGACGACGTACCAGTTGCCGGAAGTCTGGCGCAGTCTCCAGTGCCGCGCCATGTCCGTCGATCTATCCTGGAACGCCGCCGCGAAAAAATACGACGCGCTGTACCGCGACGCCATCGAGCGGCACGGACGCGCCACTCAAGCCGCGCACGCGCTCGCGCTCGACATCCAGCACACCGCGGAGAAAATCGCCGCGCTGCCGCCGCGCATCGCGCGCCTCGGCGAGCTGGCGTACAATTTGTGGTGGGGCTGGAACCCGGACGGGCGCGTCGTTTTCCAGCGGCTCGATCCCGAATTGTGGGAGCGCGTCGCGCGTAATCCGGTGCGGCTGCTGCGTGAGCTGCCGCCGGAGACGCTGCTCGCCGCGAGTCGCGACGAAGACTATTTGAAACGGTACGATGCCGCGCTCGCGGATTTCGATTCGTACATCAAATCGAAAGCAACCTGGTTCGACACGTCGTATCCGTATCTCAGCGGCACCGGCATCGCGTACTTTTCGTTCGAGTTTGGACTGCACGCGTCGCTGCCGATTTACTCCGGCGGTCTCGGCATCCTGTCCGGCGATCACACGAAAGAGGCGAGCGATCTCGGCTTGCCGTTCGTCGGCATCGGTTTTCTGTATCCGCAGGGATATTTCACGCAGCGTATCAATGCGGACGGCTGGCAGGAAGCGTCGTATGACAAGATGAACTTTGCGCTCGCGCCTGCCGTCGCCGCCAAAGATGCGAACGGTCGCCAGGTGATCGTCGAAGTTGAATTGCCCGGCCGTTCGGTCTACGCGCAAGTGTGGCGCATCCATGTCGGGCGCGTGCCGCTGTTCCTGATGGACACGGACATCGACGCGAACGCGCCGGCAGACCGCGAACTTGCCGCGCACCTCTACGG
>DAIDTM010000124.1 GCA_027457205.1 Anaerolineae bacterium
CACACCGCCGCCGACCGCGAACGGGATAAACACCTGGTCAGCCACCGCGCGCACCACGTCGAGCAGGATGTCGCGCCGTTCGTACGATGCGGTGATGTCGAGAAAAACCAGCTCATCCGCGCCGGCGGCATCGTACGCGCGAGCGTGCTCGACCGGATCGCCGGCATCGCGCAGTTCGACAAAGTTCACGCCTTTGACGACACGCCAGGCTTTCACGTCAAGGCACGGAATGATTCGCTTTGCCAGCATCCATTGCCTCTCGTAATTTCACCGCGCCAGTGTAGAGCGCCTGCCCGATAATCACGCCGTCGATTCCATCGCCGTCACGCGCTTTCAAATTCTCGATATCGCGCACACTCGCTACACCGCCCGACGCGATCACGCGCAGTCCGGTTGCGCGCGCTAATTCCGCCATCGCGTCCGCATCAATGCCGCGCAGCATTCAATCGCGCGCAATGTCGGTATAAACGATTCGCTCGATGCCGCGCTCGCGCGTTCGCTTCGCCAGATCGATTGCGCTCACTTGCGATTGTTCGCGCCAGCCGCGCGTGGCACCCATCCCCTCACGCGCGTCAATACCGACAACGATGCGTTCCGCGCCAAAGCGCGCCACCGCGTCCGACACAAGCGCAGGATTTTCAATCGCCGCGGTGCCGATGACAACACGCGCAACGCCGAACGCAAACGCGGCTTCGATGCTCGTGGCATCGCGCAGCCCGCCGCCAAACTGCACGGGAATCGAAACCGACGAAATGATTCGCGCTAATTCGTGGAGATTCGCGGACGCCGGATCGCCAAACGCGCCGTCGAGATTGACGACGTGCAACCACTTCGCGCCCTCGCTCTGCCAGCGCGCCGCGACTTGAGCGGGATCGTCGCCATAGACCGTTTCCGCGTCAGCGTCTGCGCGTCCTTGCCGCAAGCGCACGACGCGACCGGCGCGGAGGTCAATGGCGGGAAAAATGATCATCTGGATTTTCGATTGCCGATTGCCGATTTTTGATTTTCGATTGGGTGACTCCAAATCGAAAATCGCAAATCAAAAATTGGCAATTCGAGCAAAGTTTTCGAGCATCTTCAGCCCAACGCTCTGGCTTTTCTCCGGGTGAAACTGCGCGCCAAAAATATTTGCCCGCCCCACGACGGATGCAAACTCGATGCCGTAATCGGTGGTTGCCAGCACGACCTCGGGATCGCGTGGCACGCAGTAGTACGAATGAACGAAGAACGCGTAACCGCCATCGGCGACATCGCGGAGTAGGGGCGAAGCATGCTTTGCCCCTACAAGGCGGATTCGATTCCAGCCCATCTGCGGCACCTTCAAGCCATTGTTGAATCGCTTGACCTCGCCGCGCAAAATGCCCAGCCCGTCGTGCTGTCCCATCTCCTCCGACGACTCGAACAACAACTGCATCCCGAGGCAAATGCCGATGAACGGCACACCGCGCGCGCACGCGTCGCGCAGCGGCTCGACCCAGCCGATGGCGCGCAAGTTGTTCATCGCTTGCCCGAACGCGCCGACGCCGGGCAGCACAATGCCGCTTGCGTGCTCGATATCGCGCGGGAACGGAACCACACGCGCGGTCGCGCCGATTTTCTCGAACGCTTTTTGCACGCTCCGCAGATTTCCCATTCCGTAATCTACAATTGCAATCATGTGAACCTCGACGGAAGACCTGGGACGGAAGACGGAAGGAGATGATTCAGTCATCCGTCCTCCGTCTTCCGTCATTCCAATGTTCCCTTCGTTGACGCCTTGCCATCGCGCCGCGGATCCATCGCCACCGCCATCGCCAGCGCGCGACCGAGCGCCTTGAACAGCGCCTCGGCTTTGTGGTGATCGTCGCGTCCATAGAACACGCGCGCGTGCAAATTCATCCGCGCATGCGCCGCGAGCGTTTCGAGAAAATGCGCGACAAGACTCGCCGGCAGCGCGCCAATCATCGGCGCGGCGAACGCTGCATCGATCACGGCGTACGCGCGCCCGCTCAAATCGACCGCGACGAACGCGAGCGCTTCATCCATCGGCACGTACGCGTGTCCCATCCGCGCAATACCGCGCTTGTCGCCGAGCGCATCGTGCAGCGCGTCGCCCAGCCCGATCGCCACGTCTTCGACGGTGTGGTGCGCGTCGATTTGCAAATCGCCGGTCGCGCGAACCTGCAGATCGAACAATCCGTGCACTGCGACGTGCGACAGCAGGTGGTCGAGCATTGGCACGCCGGTTGCAATGTCCGCATTTCCCGCGCCGTCGAGATTCAGCATGATGGCGATGTCGGTTTCTTTGGTTTTGCGCGTTGCTGTAGCAATTCGATTTGGCATAGTCAGTCTTTCGGCGGAAGACCGAGCACGGAAACGCTTTGCATCGGTCGTCCGTCTTCCGTCCTCCGTCATCTGCCTGCAATTTCCTTCAACATTCGCACTACCGCATCGTTCTCTTCCGGCGTTCCCACCGCGACGCGGATGTAATCATGCAGACGCGGCGAGCCGAACGCGCGAATCAAAATGCCGCGCGCTTGCAACGCATCGCGGATTTCCATGCCCGTGCGACCAATGACGCGGCAGAGAATAAAGTTCGCGCGGCTGGGCAGCGGCTGCAAGAAACCAAGTTGCGCCAGCGCGACTGACAACCGCTCACGCTCCGTGACGATGCGCCGAACGTTCGCCATCAAATACTCAATGTCCTCCAGCGACGCACGCGCCGCCACAATGCCCGCCGAGTTCACATTCTCGGGGGCTTTGACTTGCAGAATCTTGGCGGCGATTGGTTGCGGCGCGATGCAGTAGCCGACGCGCAGACTCGCCAACCCTGCCCATTTGCTGAATGTCCGCAGCACGATCAGGTTCGATTGCGTCGGCACGCGCGCGGCGTAACTTTCGCCGGCGAATTCCGCGTACGCTTCGTCGAGCACGACGATGCCCGGCAGCGCGAGCAGCCGCTCGATGTCTGCGCGCGACGCGACACCTCCGTCCGGGTTGCTCGGGTTCGCGAGGAAGACTAATTTAAGATTACAGATTGCAGATTGTAGATTGGGATCTTCCGATTTTGAAATCTGAAATCTGAAATCTGAAATCGCTTTTTCAATCGCGTCCACGTCTATCGAAAAGTCATCACGCCGTGGCACCGCGAGAATCCGCGCGCCGTTCACGCGCGCAAAGAACGCGTACATCTCGAACGACGGTGGACAGTCCACGATCGCGTCGCCGCGGTTCAGGAAGACGCGTTGCACCCAATCGATCATCTCGTCTGCGCCGTTGCTGACGACAATGTGCGCGACATCGACGCCGACGTAGCGCGCAATCGCTTCGCGCAGTTCGTCCTGCCCAACGTAGCGATTATAGTGCGGCATCTGCGCGAGCGCGGCAATGGCTTTGGGCGATGGACCAAACGAGTTCTCGTTCAAATCCAGCTTGATATATTTACCCAAATCCGCCAGCGGCACATGCCCCATTGAGTACGGCGGAAAATCGTTCAGGTCTTGGCGCAAAAGTTTCTCGGAATCAAAAGTTGGCATTGATAATTCGTCTCCGTCATTCGCCCTTCGTCATCCGTCTTTCGTCGTCGGTCGTCCTTCGCCCCTCGCCACTCGCTTCCGAATCGCCTTCGCGTGCGCGGTTAATCCCTCCGCTTCCGCCAGCGTCGCCGCGTGTTCGCCCAACTCGCGCGCCTCGCGCGCGCTGACGCTGAAAACGCTCGTGATTTTCACAAAATCGTTCACGTTCAGCGCGGACGTGAACCGCGCCGTGCCCGCCGTCGGCATCACGTGACTCGGACCGATCACATAATCGCCAAGCGCCTCGTTCGTCCACTCGCCGACAAACACGCCGCCGGCATTCTCCACCTTGCCCACCCAGTTCCACGGCTCGCGCACGAGCAAGCACATATGCTACGGCGCAAACGCGTTCCCCAGTTCCATCGCCTCGTCCAAATTTTCGACAACAACAATCGCGCCCTGCCCCGCGAGAGATTTCGCGATGATGTCGCGGCGAGAGAGACCAACGATTTGAGATTCGATTTCGTTTGCAACCGCATCGGAAAGCGCGCGCGAAGTCGTGATGAGCAAACTCGTCGCGAGTTCGTCGTGTTCCGCCTGCGCGAGCATATCGGCGGCACACCATACCACGTTCGCAGAATCGTCGGCGATGAGCAGCGTTTCGGTGGGACCGTACAAACCGTCGATGCCGACCGCGCCAAAGACTTGCCGCTTCGCCAGCGTGACGAACAATCCGCCCGGTCCCACGATCTTGTCGACGCGTGCGACCGTCTCCGTGCCGAACGCAAGCGCGGCGATACCCTGCGCGCCGCCCATCGCATACACACGTGACACGCCGACGATCTTTGCCGCGGCGAGCGTCACCGGTTG
>DAIDTM010000125.1 GCA_027457205.1 Anaerolineae bacterium
CGCGGGGCTGGGTGAAAAAGACGTCTCGCTTCCGTCTGCGACTTGCGGGCAGGGCGTAGGTGGCTGCGGAGTATGCGCACTCTTTGATTTGCGCGTTCCCGCATCGCTTGCATCCGGTGCGCGCACATTGTTCGTCAACAATTTCAAGATCGCCACACTCAACGTTACGAGGTAGAGCCGATGAATTTGGCAGCCGTTATTCTTGCCGCCGGGCAAGGCACGCGGATGAAATCGAATTTGCCCAAAGTGCTGCACCGGGTAGCGGGCAAGCCGATGGTGCGTTACGCGCTTGATTCCGTTTGCGCGCTAGGCATCGACAAGACGGTGATGGTGGTCGGATATGGCGCGGAGCAAGTGCGCGCCGCTGTTGGCGACGCCGCCCTGTTCGTGGAGCAGGTTGAGCAGCGCGGTACCGGGCACGCGGTGCGGCAAGCGCGCGATACGCTGCGCGGCAAAGCCGATACGATTCTCGTTACCTATGCGGATATGCCGCTCTTGCGCGCGGAGACGTTGCAGCGTTTGGTTGATTTGCACGCGACCGCGCGCGCGACCATCACGATGTTGACGGTACGCTCCGACGATTCGATGGGATTCGGGCGGATCCTCCGCACCCAACGGCAGCGCGTGCTCGGCATTATCGAGGAAAGCGACGCGACGCCGGCGCAACGCGCGATTCGCGAACTCAATTGTGGCGTGTATTGTTTTGATGCGGCGTGGATGTGGGAACATCTGCCGCGCCTCAAACCCAACGGCAGCAAGCGCGAGTACTATCTGACCGACCTGGTTGCCTTGGCGGTCAAGGAGCGCCGGAAGATCGAATCGATCGTTCTTGACGATGTGACGGAGGTGATCGGCGTCAATACGCGCGCGCATCTCGCGCGCGCGGAAAAGATCATGCGCGCCCGGATCAACGATGCGTTGATGGAAGCCGGCGTTACGCTGATCGATCCTACGACGACGTACATCGACGCGGGGGTCGAGGTCGGCATGGACACGGTGATCGAGCCGAACACGCAGTTGAAAGGCAAGACGCGCGTCGGCGCGAACTGCCGCATCGGTCCGAGCGCGTTGCTCAGCGACGCGCAGGTCGGCGATGGGTGCGAGGTCATCGCGTCGGTCATTCGCGAGTCGGTCTTGGAAGAACGTTCGCACGTAGGACCATGGGCGAACTTGCGTCCCGGCACGCACCTCGCGCGCGAAGTTTATATTGGCACGCACGGCGAAGTAAAAAACTCGTTTGTCGGGGCAGGAACGCATATCGGACATTTCAGTTACATCGGCGACGCGCACTTGGGCGCGCGCGTCAATATCGGCGCAGGAACGATCACCGCGAATTACGACGGCAAGCAAAAGAACCGCACGGTGATCGGCGACGACGCCTTTATCGGCAGCGATACGATGTTGATTGCGCCGGTGACGATTGGCGCGCGCGCGCGGACGGGCGCGGGCGCGGTCGTGACCAAAGACGTGCCGGATGATTCGCTGGCGGTGGGTGCGCCGGCGCGCGTCATTCGTAAATTGGACAAG
>DAIDTM010000126.1 GCA_027457205.1 Anaerolineae bacterium
GACGCGAAATGATTCGTTGACAGGAGCGGAAAGCGTTCTCTTTTTGAAACATTTGACCCACCAAATGGATCGTCGCTTGTTGGTGATCTGGGACGGCTCACCGATCCATCGAAACGATCAAGTCAAATCGTTTTTGGCTGAGGGCGGTGCAAAACATATCCACCTGGAACGGTTGCCGCCGTATGCACCGGATTTGAATCCGGATGAAAGCGTATGGCAACACCTGAACCATGTCGAAATGCGAAATCTGTGTTGTCCCGACTTGGACACTCTGCACCGTGAACTGAATCTCGCCTTCCTACGACTGCGAAGGAGACCGGACTTGGGTCAATCCTTCTTTGCAGGCGTTGGATTAGCGATTTGAAAAGTTTAGTTTTTAACGCAACGAGGGTTAATTCTGAGTGTTGCCCCGCCAACGTCAACAAGGCCGCGCGCAGACACTCTTCTTTGTCGGGCAAGAGCGTCAGCCCAAGTGCCGTGATCGCGCTGTCCCTTGCCCAGACATGCGGATAGCCCTCGGGCGACGCCATCACCCCCAGCGGGCTGCACGCTTTCTCCAGCACGGCGCGCGCTTGTTCAAAAGCCACGTCGGTAATCTCATCCATACTCATTGCGTTAGCCCTTGCCCCAACGCGTCCAACTGCATGCGAATCTCCGCGAGGCGTGCTTCCAGCCGCGCCTGGTCGCGATCAAACCGCGCGGTGTTGCTGCAAAATCTGCGCGCCGACGTGAACACCGGTTTGCCCGAGGACAGCGCGGCGCACACCTGCACTCCCGAAGGGGTGCGGTGCAAGTGTTTCATCCGCCTCTTCCAATTCTGCTTGGATATTTTGCTGGTCGCGTTCCAATTCTTCGCGTGTCATCCAACCGATTCCTCATCATTCACAGTGCGCCGATCACGCGCGTGTGCTCATCGAACAAACCGACGAGTCGCGCGTAATCCGCGACCTTAACCGGCTCGCGCAGTTTGAGTGGCGTGAAACCGCGCAGCGTTAAATCCTCGCCCAAAGCGTAGCACGCAATTTTGCGCGGCATGTCGCGTAAGGCGGTTTCGCTCTGCAGCGCCGCGAGGACGCCATCCTGCAAGAGAAATAGCGACACGGCTTGCCCTTGCTCGTGGAGCGTACGCGCTAACTGCCAGGCACGCTGCGCGTTCACGCTGGATGGCGCGCTACTGACCAGCATCAAAACAGATTCCATGGTTGACTCTAACCTCCAATCTCTAATGTCTAGCTTCCAACTTCAATACACCATCACCAGGTCGCTCTCTGTCAGCAGGCGTGCCACTCCCGCATCATCCACCGGTTCGACGCCGATGACAAAGTGCTCGTCGGTCAACAGTCCCCGCGCCTGCGCGGATGGCGTGTGGAGATAAACGCGCGCGCCTTTGGCCATGCCCTTCGCGAGCGGCGCGACGAGCGACGTCCAGCCAGTGCTGCCCGCATCCTGCCCATCGCGCGCGACGTACACACCATCGTCGACCAACAGCACATTCGTTTGAAGGGCTTCGAGCGCCCCGCCCATGTGACGGATGGCTTCCGCTGCGTGAATCTGACCGTACGGCGGACGGCGAATCAGAATCGTCAGTGAATTCTTGGTCGTCATGTCTCAGCTCCCCAGTGTGATGAACACATCGCTCGATTTCATCAAGCCAAACAACCGCTTCATCGAACTGGGCTCCGCGCCGGGCAGGAAATCGTCCGCCGCGATGCCACGAAAGTTCAGGCACGTGCCGCACAATTCGACGTGCAAGCCGCGGGCCATGAGTTCGCCGAATTCCTTGCCGGCGTGCGGCAGACCTTTCGGATTTTGATCACGGGAAAAATTGTGCACGCCGTCCGCCGAGGCGAACAGGTTGACCGCGTAACCCTGGTCGAGCGCGGCGCGCGCAAGTTCGATGGCTGTGTGTGTGTTCTCGTACGCATACGGCGTGGTGGTGAGAAAAAGCGTCAGCGTCTTCATCGTCGTTCTTCGATTCCTCCTTTGGAAAAATGATCGTATCGTCGGCGTGCGGTTACTTGATTCCGCTCGCGCAAAAAATCTCGACTTCAGCCACGTCACCTGACGTGGTGGAATGTACGCATCACCGCTTGCCGATCAGTTCGTAACGCTGGGATGACAACCCCACTTCGCTGAACCAATTTTCAATCTCCTCGCGCGTAAAGCCCAACCATACGTCGGCGAGTTCGGTTTTGAACCAATCGAAGGTGTGATGCACAGCGTCGGTAATCACGACGCGTCCGCCCGGCTTGCATACGCGCGCCATCTCGCGCAGCGCGGCAACGGGATCTGGCGCGTGATGGAGCGCCATATTCGCGACGACCACGTCGGAGGACGCATCGTCCAGAGGCAAATGTTGCAAAGTGCCCTGATGGAATTCCACGTTGGTCAGTCCTAACTTGAGCATGTTCTCTCGCGCCACACCGAGCATCGCGTCCGAGAAATCTACTCCGATCACCTGCCGGGCTAAGGGCGCAAGCCCCGCCGCCATGAAGCCGGTGCCGGTACCCACATCCACGACGGTTTGCGTTTTGGCAATGGGCGCGTGTTCGAGTGTCTTGACGATAACAGATTCGTCGTAATAATTGGAGCGCAGGGAGTCCCACTCCTTCCACACGCTGGAAATATTCGAGTACGTGAGTATCCACGGGAACCTCCAATGGAATGTTTATCGAACTAACGTCTCGCACATCGGCGCGGCGACCACCCAGCTCTATGAAATGTCAGCAACGATGGCAGTCGGGCGTGATCGAAAGCGCCCAGAACGGGTCGTCTCTCATCCTTCGCGGTTCGACGGTCGCGTCTCGCGCATCTGCCAGAGCACTAGCGAAGCTGAAGCGAAGACGACCAGCCCAAGACCGAGGAATGCCCCACGCGGCGCAAGCCACGTCGCCGCCAGACCCACCGCCAGCCCGCCCAGAGCATAACCTCCATCCCGCCATAGACGATAGACCCCCAGCGCCGTTCCACGCCAGATCGGATTGGCGGCATCACTCACCGCCGCCAGCAATACGGGATAAAGAAGCGCGGTTCCCACGCCAATGATAATGGCAGCCGCAAGCCAGACCAGCGTTCCCACGGCTGCCGCCGCCAGTACCAGTCCGAGGCCGTTCAAGACCATGCCAAGCACGATGGGCGGCTTACGACCGATCCGATCACTCAGTGCGCCGGTCAGCAATTGTCCCGCTCCCCAGCTCAAGGCATACGCCCCTGCAGTAAGACCGACGACGCCAACGCCGAAACCCTGCCTCGCCATCGCGAGCGGCATGAGTCCCCAGACCGCTGTGTCACTGAACTTGTTGATCATGCCGGCTTGACTGCACGCGAAAAGCGTCGGGTCACTCCATGACACACGCCAAAAGACGCGAGCGAGCGAAAGCCGACTCTGCGCCGCGGGCACCGGGTCAGCGGCGGCTTCCAGATGGGTAAAGTCACGCGTCTCGCGAATTGCAAGCAATGCAAGCAGCAAGCCAACGACAGTCACCGCCGCCGCCGCCAGAAACGGAACAGGGCGCAACCCGAACTGGTCAGCCAGGAAGCCGGTGGCGGCGCTCGCTAGAGCGACTCCGGTGTAGCCGGCAAATTCGTTGATCCCGAGCGCAAGTCCCCGCCGACGCGGACCGACGAGATCGATCTTGCTCGTGACCGTCATCGTCCAGGCGAACCCTTGATTCGCACCGAGGAGGAGATTGGCTGCCACGACCCAGCCCCAGCTCGGTGCCAGCAAGATCAGCCAGGGAACCGGGAGACCGAGCACCCAGCCGATGAGCAGGACGGGCCGCCGTCCCACGCGATCAGCCAATCGACCAGCCAAGAGGTTGAGGGGGCCCTTGACGAGACCGAACGAGACAATGAAGGAGAGCAGTATCGTCACCGAGCTGATCCCGAAAACCTGCTGTCCGAGGAGTGGGACGATCGCCCGTTCGCTGCCAATCAGCATGCCGACGAAAAGGTTGTCTATCGCGAGCCAAGCGAATTGCTGCCAGTTGGCACGCAGGCCGAGGGTGATCGGTGACGGGTGACGAGTGACGAGAGCAGGTGTCTCCAACGTGCGTTACTTCTCGCGTGTGACGGGATAGCCCGCGCTTTCCCACGCGCCAAAGCCGCCGTACATCAAACGCACGTTGCGATAGCCGCGTCGCTCCAACACCGAAATGGCAACCGTCGAACGCTCGCTGTGCCCGCAGTGAACGACGAGCGGTTCTTCGGTGGCGAGGGGCACCACGTCGAACGGCAACCGTCCTCCCTCAATGTGGAGCGCGCGCGGCAAATGCCCGGCGCGCCATTCCGCGTCCTGCCGCACGTCGAGCACGTGCGACGCGCTACCGTGTTCATCCGCGCGATACACTTCTTCGACCGAAAGGATCGGCACGTGCGACACAGAGAATCCTTCCGCTTGCCACGCCGCGATTCCGCCGTCGAGATAGCCGCGCAGGTCGTCGGAGCCAATGCGAATGAGTTGGCGCACGGCATCTTCGCGCGCGGCGGGGTCCTGCGCGATCAAAATGATCGGCGTGCGAAAAGGCAGCACCCAGCCTGCCCAGGTGCAGAGCGGCGTGCCCAGCGGAATGCCGTACGAGTCCGGAATGTGTGCCTCAGCGAATTCGCGCGGCGGGCGCGTGTCCACCACGGCGACGCCTTGCGCCATCTGCTCGCGCACGACTTGCGGCGAGAGTGGTTTTGGCGCTGGCACGCCGCGCCAAACTTCCGCGCCGAGTTGATTCACCGCACGTAGATAATTGAAATAGGTGGGATAGGAAGGCAGACGGCCAAGCGCTTGCGCGATAAACTCGTCTTCCGATTCTGCAAGCGCCAGCGGATTCGTTTGTCGCTCGCGCCCGATGGTGCTCGTACATTCTGAACTCGACGGCGCATTGCAAAACGATCCTGCGCCGTGCGTCGGATAAATGGCAACGTGGTCGGGGTAGCGGAGCAGTTTGTGATGAATCGACTCGTACAGCAGGTGCGTCAACGGTCGCGTGAAATGATGTCCCAGCAAATCCGGGCGCGCCGCGCCGCCGACGATGAGCGCGCCGCCCGTGAAGAGCGCCGTCGGCTCCGTGCGTTCGCCTTCGAGCAAGGCAAAACTAATGTGCTCGGGGGTGTGCCCTGGCGTCGCCAGCACCGCCAGTTTCAAATCACCCAGCGCGAGCGTATCGCCTTCCTTCAAGCGCAGGTAGTTAAAGGCGAGATTCGATTCCGCGCTCGCGCCGATCAGCACGCCATACTGTGCCGCGAGTTCGCGTGCACCCGAAACAAAATCGGCGTGCAGGTGCGTATCGAGCGCATGCGTCAAGCGCAGTCCCAGTCCTTCGGCGATGTGAACGTAGCGGTCGATATCGCGCTCGGCATCGATTACGACAGCTTGCCGCGTTTCTGCGGCGGCGACGAGATACGACGAGTTGCCGAGATTTTCATCCACGAACGGCTGGGTGAACATCGATGGAATTCCTCTCTAGTCTGCCAGCGCATAGCCCGCTTGCTGCCACTCGTGCACGCCTTCCTCCAAGCGCGCGACGCGCAAGCCCTTCCGCGTTAATGTTTCAGCGGCTTCATCGGCAAGCACGCAGTAGGGTCCGCGGCAGTAGGCGACAATGGTACGGCGGCGCGGTAATTCCTTCAGCCGCCGTTCCAGTTCTTCGAGCGGGATGGAAATCGCGCTCGGCAAATGACCGGCGGCGTACTCGGCGCGCGGGCGAACGTCGAGCAGAACCACCTTGCCCTCGCGGAGCCGCGCGTGCAGGTCGTCGAGCGCGATCCGTTTGAACGCGTGCCGCTGTGTGCGGTAGGCGTCGAGCGTAACCGCCACTTGATCGAGGCGTCGTTCCGCGACCGTACGGATGTGGAGCCATAACTGGGTCACCAGGGGATCGGCAATCCGATAGTGAATGTACAAGCCCTGCCGCTCGTCGATCACCAGGCGGGCGCGTTTGAGCCGCTGGAGATGCTGCGAAGCGTTCGCGATGCTCAGGTTTGCCTCGCGCGCCAAGGCCTCTACTGTGCGTGGACCTTGCGCCAATAGGTCGAGCAGTTCCAGGCGATGAGGATTCGCCATCGCGGCAGCGATACGCGCAAAGAGGCGGTAGAGGTCTTGCTTGTTGGCGCGGGGCGGTTTCTTTTCAAAAGACATGGGGGGCGCTCCAAAGTATTCAATGAGTTTATTGAATACTAACACCCTCCGACGGCTTTGTCAACCCACCTGCGCGTGGAGGTGTCGCGGTCTTGAGCGAACACTGAGAAACTCGGCGTGCCTCCAGCCCAGTTGACGTGAAAAGCAGGGGCTCGCCTCGTTTGGATCGATGCGAGCCCCTGGTATTCTGGCGCACATTGGAAAGGCTACTTTGATTCCCCAACAGCCACAAGCGATTCACGGTTGCCATATCGGTCGGAATCAGACACCGACAGCGGGTTTTTTCCTTTTCCTGATTCGAGAGACCGGTTTCAAAGTCAATAGTTTAGGATGATATATTAGAGGTGAAAACTATTGACAAATGCCGAAAGTCACTGTATAAGGTGCTAAAATAGGGGTTTAACGGCTGAAAAAGAGCATGCATAATTTTCCAGCCGCTCCGTAAAAGCAACGAAAG
The DNA here is from genome assembly GCA_027457205.1 of Anaerolineae bacterium. Classification (GTDB taxonomy): domain Bacteria; phylum Chloroflexota; class Anaerolineae; order UBA4142; family UBA4142; genus DAIDTM01. The sequence goes on from DAIDTM010000126.1 coordinate 6,588, forward strand.
TCCCCCCTCTTTTTCAAGCGTGCCGCTGCCGGGAAGCGAGCCGCGGAGATGACGCTTCGCGTCTGGCTCCCCGGCGGTAGCGCGCCGGAGAAAGGGGGCATCATGCGATCCAACGGACTGCTGA
>DAIDTM010000127.1 GCA_027457205.1 Anaerolineae bacterium
ACGTGGTGTGCGTCGCCGGCTCGCTCTTCGTCGTCGCGGAGGCGCGCGCGGTGTGGCTGGCGGAACAGGGGACGGTGATCGAGAAAGATTGACTTTTTGGCAAGCGCGTCGCACTCCGATGGAGGCAGCCATGGTAAAGCGTTTGGTCCTGCTTTTAGGTTTGCTCCTGCTGCTCATCAGCTATTTGTACTTGGTTCATTTCTATTGGTTCGATGATTGGTGGAATGGATGGTTCGGACCGCCTGTATTTGAGAGTCCGCACGGTGATCCAGATTCTCCTATCCACATTACGCTCAAGCCGCAAGTTGTTAACACAGATCAGATTTCGATTGACGTGACAGTATACACTATTGTGGAGATTCCGGACTTGAGATTTAGGATTGAGACGTCTCCTGAACTGAAACTAACAGACGCGCCTCAATCGAGCTTTGATCTGCAACCTAACCAGCCGATCCACCTCCTAGTGCATCTGACTGGAGTACCTGCCAACAAGGCAGAGTTGGTAGTGGTCTATGCTTATGGAACGATGTATACAGGGATCGGCGGGAATGGGGTGGGATTCTATCTCGAACCACAAAATGGGAATTGGCAGATTCTTTCCACAAACGAGTATGGCCGTCAACATCCTGCCCCAATCGATAGTAACGCCATTCCAGTTTCACCGATTCCAAGTTCAACACCACAGTCTTCACTTCCTGCCTTGCTCCAACAGGCACAATTACGGTGACTGGGCGGCGGGTATATTTGGATCACGCCGTCACCCAAACAGGAATCGGTACAACCGGATACTGCGAACTCGCGCAAGTCGTTCACCAATCCATGGAAAAATCCAATCAAGTGAAGGAAGACCGGCATGCCTAAACGAGTTCTCCTTCTCATGAGCTTTCTCCTCGTCATCACCGCTATCATCCTTGCCTATTTCTATTGGTCGAATAGATCAGGCGTAAACGTTGGTAGCTTCTCAACTTCGACTCCTCAAACCTTTTCTAATCGACCAATCACCACGGAGTCTCCACCCAGTTGTGGGTACTGGATCACCCTCCAGCCGCAAGTAGTTAGTTCGGATCAGATTTACGTTGGCGTTACCGTTACCAGTTCTGTAGACATCCCGGATTTGAAGATCAGAGTAGATACATCTCCTGCCTTGAAACAGATGGATGTACCACAAACAACGATTGTGCTCCAAAGGAATCAGCCCTTCCACACAACATTCCGCCTCATCGGTACACCGGCTAGCACACTGGAAGAGGTTAGTGTTTTCGTAGGCGGCACCGTTAGAATTTTCGGGCACTGTGGCGAAGGTATAGGATTTTGGCTAGATCCACAGCATGGATGGCAAATTCTCTCCGATGCCCAATATAATCAGCACTATCCACCTACTCCACGTAATCATTAGCATGATTTGCATTGCGCTCAATTCACAAGTCGGCGGCTCGCTACGCGTCAGTCGGCGGAGGCCGACTTGGTGCCTTGGTTGCTGCGACTTGGGTCGCCAGCCAAGTTTGCACGCGCCCTGGTGATGTTCTTTGCGCCTTGACGCTTTATGTGGTATTATTGCCACCGATAGTCTTGCAAGGAGTTTCAATGTCCAAAAAGAAAAACGGCGAGAGCGTACCGGCGCGCGCGGCAATCGACAAACCCTCGAACCTGCCGGAACTGGCTCTCGTCGCCGTCCGCGATACGATCATCTATCCGCACCTAATGAGTCCGCTCATCGTCGGACGGGAGCAATCGATCCGCGCCGTCGAAGCGGCGATCGCGACCAATCAGCGCATCGTCGTTTTCCTCCAGCGCAACTCGGAGCAACAAGACCCCAAACCGGAAGACCTGTATCCCATCGGCACCGAAGTCTCTGTGGGTCGGATGTTACGCATGCCCGACGGCACCACCAGCGTCTTCGCCCAGGGCAATACGCGCGTTCAACTTGTTGAGGTATTGCAGAGCGATCCGTTTTTTCTCGCGCGCGTGATGCCGATCCACGAACCGGTCGACAAATCGATGCCGACGGAGGCGTTGATGCGCGCGGTGCTCGCGCTCTTCGAGAAAACCGTCCGCCTCAATCAGAACCTGCCGGACGACGCGTACGTCGCGGCAATGAACGCCGATACGCCCGGCTGGCTCGCGGACTTGGTCGCGTCGACGCTGAATATGGAAATGGCGCAGCGGCAGGAGTTGCTGGAAACGCTCGATCCGATCACGCGGCTGCAAAAAATATCGATCCTGCTGGCGAAAGAAGTCGACGTTCTCGAATTGCAGAACAAGATTCACTCGCAGGTGCAGGAAGAAGTCGACAAAACGCAGCGCGAGTACTATTTGCGCGAACAGATGCGCGTGATTCAGCAAGAACTGGGCGAACACGATCCGCAGACGCGCGAGATCAACGAACTGCGCGAGAAAATCAAAGCCGCCGAGATGCCGAAAGAGGTGCAGGAGAAAGCCGAACACGAATTGGAGCGACTGGCGCAAATGCCCAGCGCCGCGCCGGAAGTTGGCGTCATCCGCACCTACGTCGATTGGCTCATCGGACTGCCGTGGGCAAAAACCACCACCGACAATCTCGATATTGCCGCGGCGGCAAAGTTGCTGGACGAGCAGCACCTGGGATTGAAGAAAGCGAAAGAACGCATTTTGGAATATATGGCGGTGCGTAAACTTGCGGCGGAAAAGATGCGCTCGCCGATTCTGTGCTTCGTCGGTCCGCCTGGCACCGGCAAAACGTCGATGGGGCGCTCGATCGCGCAGGCGCTGGGACGCTCGTTCGTGCGCGTCTCGCTCGGCGGCATCCACGACGAAGCGGAAATCCGCGGGCATCGCCGCACGTACATCGGCGCGCTGCCGGGCAGAATCATTCAGACGATGAAGCGCGCGGCGACGCTGAACCCCGTCTTCATGCTCGACGAAGTGGACAAGATCGGCGCGGATTTTCGCGGCGATCCCAGCGCCGCGCTGCTCGAGGTGCTCGATCCGGAACAGAATTATGCGTTCAGCGATCACTATCTCGACGTACCGTACGATTTGTCGCACGTCATGTTCATCACGACCGCAAACATGCTCGACCCCGTCCCGCCGGCGTTACGCGACCGGATGGAGGTGATCGAGTTTCCCGGTTATATCGAAGAAGAAAAAGTCGCGATTGCTAAACAGTTCTTGATCCCGCGCCAGAAAGCCGAGCACGGTCTTGTCGCATCGCCCAGGTTTTCCGACGACGCGATCAAGAGTCTCGTCCGCGAGTACACGTACGAGGCCGGCGTCCGCAACTTGGAACGCGAGATTGCGAACATCTGCCGCAAGGTCGCGCGGATGATCGCGGAAGGCAAGCGCGCGCCGTCGAACATCGGCGAACAATCGCTCTTCAAATATCTGGGACCGACCAAGTTCACGTTCGGCATTGCGGAAGAGAAAGACGAAGTTGGCGTGGCGACCGGCGTCGCGGTGTCGGAAGCCGGCGGCGACACGATGGCGGTAGAAGTCACGCTGATGCGCGGCAAGGGCGGGCTGATGCTCACCGGTCAACTCGGCGACGTGATGCAGGAATCGGCGCAAGCCGCGCTCTCGTACGCGCGCACGCACGCGCAGCAGCTTGGTTTGAAAGTCAACTTCGACAAGATCGATATTCACATCCACGTTCCTGAAGGCGCGATTCCAAAAGATGGACCGTCGGCGGGCATCACGATTGCCACCGCGCTCATCAGCGCGCTGTCGCGGCGCGCGGTACACAAAGAGGTCGCGATGACCGGCGAGATCACGCTGCGTGGACGCGTGCTGCCCATTGGCGGCTTGCGCGACAAGGTGCTCGCGGCGCATCGCGCCGGGCTAAAGACCATGCTCATTCCCAAGAAAAACAAGAAAGACATGATCGACGTGCCGAAGAAAGTGCAGCGCGAAATGCAGTTCATCTACGTCGAACGGATGGACCAGGTGCTGCCGGTTGCGCTGACACATGCGCGCGCCGCGCGGCGCACCACCGTGCGTTCGGCATCGCCGCGCAGCGCACGTCTTGCCCTTCAAGCCAACTATCGCAGTCGCCCAATCCGTTCGTGAGGAGCGGCAATCTGCAATCCTAGATCGGCAATCTGAAATTGCGAAAGGAGTCTGCTTTGATCACCTGCCCGAACTGCGGTAATCAAGTTCGTGAAACTCAGCAATTCTGTGGCAACTGCGGAACCGATGTGCGCGCCGCACTCGCCGCCGCTTCCGCTGCGCCCGCCGCGGAAGAACGTAACGAAACGCCCTACGCGTACTCCCAGCCCGCTGGGTACGGCTATGACTATCAACCGCCCGCGCCGTCCGGCGGCAACAATCGCGTCATCATCATCGGAGCCGCTGTCCTCCTCGTCGCATGCTGCATGTTCGCGTGCGGACTCGTGTTCGGATTTGAAATCATCCCCGATATCCTCGGCATCGGAGGCGGCGCGGCAGTCCCCAAAGCGGTGCCATCGCCCACGCCGTCCAGCTGGCTGCCCATCATCCACTATTTGATCGGATAAAACCAGACCCGAAGGGTCTTCGCCATTGGCGACCCTTCGGGTCTCTGTCTCTCTATGACTCCTGAAGAAATCTCGTCCCTCTATCGTCAAGGTCAGAGCGAAACGCTCGCGTTCGATGTCGAGGCGGTCTCGCTGAATCGACTCGCGGAAACGCTTGCCGCGTTTGCCAATGCCAACGGCGGCATCGTACTCCTGGGCATCGATCCGCAAGCCGGCGCGGTGCGCGGCGTCAAGAACACCGACGCGGCAATCGATAAAGCACTGGCTGCCGGACTGCGCTGCGAGCCGCCGCTCGTCCTGCCGCGTCCCGAAAGCGTGCCGCTCGACGGCAAAGAAATTCTGCTGATTCAGGTGTCCGCCGGTTTGCCGCACGCGTACGGACTGCGCGGCAAGTATCTCGCGCGCGTCGGCAAAAAGAACACCGCGCTCGGACCGCGCCAATTGCGTCAATTGCTGCGCGAACGCGGCGAAACGAATTTCGAAGCGCTACCCGCGCCCGGCGCCACGCTCGACGAATTCGACGATGCGCTGGTGCAAAAGTACGCGGCGGTTTTTCTGGGCGAGCCAGCGCCAAACAACCCTAAAGGGGGCTTTCAGCCGAAAGACGCGATTCTCGACCTGCTCCACCGCCGCAACTGCATCGCCAAAGACGGCAGCGCGTGGCGACCGACGACGTCCTGTTATTTGCTCTTCAGCCGCGAGCCGCAGCGCGCCTTTCCGAGCGCCGAGATCTTGCTGGCGCGGTACGCCGGCAAGCAAATGTCGGACGAGTTTCTACGCGAGATCGTGCGCGGTCCGCTGCCCGACCAGGTACGCCGCGCCGAAGCATGGGTCGTCGCGAATATGCGAAAAGGATCGCGCATCGACGCGCTGCAACGCGAAGATCGCGCCGAGTATCCCGTGCCCGCCGTGCGCGAAGCCATCGTCAACGCGGTGGCGCACCGCGATTACGCGATTCGCGGCGATGAAATCCGCGTGCTGATGTTCAGCGACCGCATCGAAGTCTACAGCCCGGGGCGACTGCCCGGTCACGTCACAGTCGATAATATCGCCGACGAACGCTTTTCGCGCAACGAAGTCATCGCGCAGGTGCTCGCGGATATGGGTTTCATCGAACGACTGGGGTACGGCATCGACCGGATGATCCGGTTGATGCGCGAGTGGGGCTTGCCCGCGCCGCGCTTTGTGGAGACGACGAACGGATTTAAGGTGACGCTGCGCGGTCCCGGCGAGAAACTCGTCGGCGAGGAAGCGGATCGCAGCAAGTGGCGGCATCTCGATTTGAACGAGCGACAGCAAGCCGCGCTCGAACTGGTCGCGAAGAACCAGCGCATCACCAACCGCGAGTATCGCGACCTCTTCCCCGACCTGAGCGAAGAGACCATCCGCCGCGACCTCGCCGATTTGGTTGAGGAAGGCATCCTGCTGAAGATGGGCGACAAGAAGGGAACGTACTATATTCTCAAGTAGCAAGTCGTTCCTCCGTCCGCCTCGCGAAGCCCAAGACAAACGCGGCATCGTCAGCGCCGCGCCACCCCTGCGAGATCGTCCAGCCCAATCTGCATCAGTTGCTCACGGGAGATCGATGATGCTACACCCGTGCGGCCCAGCAAACGAAACACCAGCTTCCACCGAATCAGGGAACTTGGCAGAATAATACAAAGTGGCTCCTGCTCGATAGAGAGCAGTGTTATCGGATATCGTTACAGTCATCTGGATGGTCTTGCTTTGCCCGGGTTGGAGTTCCAAGTGGGTCAGGTCAGACGTGAGCGCCTTGCCATCGGACCAACGAGGGAAAGCTCCCTCACCCACCTTCCCAACCGCAAGATCCAAGACTGGGCGATCCTTCAAATCAATAACCTGGGTTTTCGTCCCTTTGTTTATCACCGTAGCACGCGCGGTGATAATCTCCCCATTTTCAGGACATTTATCGCTCACCCAGACTTCAACTACCACTATGCTATCGATACTCACTACGCCGCTATCGCTGGCGGGCTTGGGAACGTGCTGACAGCCGAGCAAACTGATTGCCAGAGCAAACCAAACGAGAATCACATAGTTTCGCATTTCACCTCCAACAGCCGTGCTTCTTACGGCGCAACCACGTCACGTTGCCATCCTCGCTCCGCTGTAATCCCACGCCGCCTTCGCACGCCGCAGGTGAATTGGGGAGGACATGTTGACATGTACGGTCACGGTCCCAGTGCGCTTGGGCAATTCCAAACGTTAATCATGACGCCTGGACGCATCCAATAGTCAGCGAATGCCCCACTGTCATAAAACTGGGCTTGTGCGAAAGTAAAAAAGCCATTTGGATAGCCAGACGCTAAATCCTTCGATATGAGGATGTCCATCTCTATCGTCTTGGATTCGCCTGGTTTGAGCTCTAGATGCGTTAGATCGGGACTCGAAAGCTTATCATCCGACCAACGTACTGGCTTGCCATCTGATGAGGTGATGATGTCAAAAACCGGTTCGCCGTTGGTATCAACCGTCCAAATCCTGTTGCCACGGTTCGTTGCCGTCGCGCGGAGGTGAACCGTATCCCCTGGCTGTGCACAACTCGTACTCGCCCACATCTGTACTTCTATGCCATCTACAAAACTGCTGGTGCTTTTCGGCCCGTAGCAACCAGACAGCAAAGTTGTGAGGACAACTACAGCCATTATCTTCCGCCACATACTTCTTCCTCCTCACCTTGCGACCACTGAAATGCAGTTGGTCGCCCCGGTGGGCGCAGCAGTCCAAGTCACTCCACCATCTAGCGACACCAATACGCCACCACCATCCGCCCCAAACAGCCGGTCTTCCCACGCTGGATCGCGCGCCAAGTCATTGAGGCCAACTCCATAGTTAAGAATCGTCCAACTCGCATTACCGTCCACGGATTGCCCTACACGATACAGAACCTGGGCACCCGTCGTCACTAGCACCTTGAACTCTAACTGAGCGGCTGCCACGTCACGTTTCCATCTTCGCTCCGCTGTAATCCCACGCCGCCTTCGCACGCCGCAGGTGAGTTGACGGAATCAGCCAGCACGACCCGCTTCGCGGAATTGAGCGTACCATCCCCAAAACAACCGCAGCACTTCCAGTCGAGTGCTGCGCTTGATTCTCAAAGTCGAGCTACTGATTTCCTTACGGCAATGCTCCGCCGGGAGCATACTTTACAAACACGGTCACGCCGGGAACTAGTCCCCCTCCTCCATAGCGGAAGTCAGCATAAGCCAGAATGACGTCGCAACACTTAGCGACATAGTCCATTTCGATGGCCTTGGATTCGCCCGGTTTGAGTTCGAGGTGTGTCAAGTCGGACGTTAACGCTTTGCCATCCGACCAACGCGTTGTTTTACTTTGAACATAGATCACAATATCCAGAACGGGCAGGTCTTTGAGGTCAACCGAAAAGGTCTTGGCAGTCTTGTTGGTTACCGTAGCGCGAAACTTGACCGTTTCACCTGGTTGGACAAGATTATCGCTAGCCCACATATCAACTACTACTGCTTGCCCTCCAAGGTTGACCCCGCTCGACGATGCCACCGGGTTGGGGATATGGAAACCGCACCCCACCAACCCCAGTGCTATGGTGAGCATCGGTAGGATGATCTGTCTTCGCATCACGCCTCCACTCCACATCGGCTGTCCCATTACAATTATTTGACGTCTACTTGCGCGGTTGCCAGCGTTACAGGAATGTTTGGCACACTGGCATAGTAACCGAGGAAGCGCGCGGTCTCGGCTGAATTGTACTGCTTTAAATTCTGCGCCCACCGATAGCCAATCGATTGATACAACAATTCGGCGGTCAGCGTGAAAGGTCCCTTCGCCGCGCCAACGTCAATGGTATAATGCACCGCGTCGCTGCCGCCCACGAAATTCGCGTCACCTGCCGCCTCTCCCACTACCTGAATGTCTTTCGTCGCCTTGGTCTTGTCGAATCCCGCCGGCAACAACCGATCATCCTTGAGGTATTTGGCGCCGCGCAGCAGCGTCGTCGTCACCTTGTTTTCCGTGTCACCCATGATCGCCTCGTAGATTTGCACCTGATCGGGCGAGGTGATCTCAGTGAAATACGGCTCGAACTTGGTGGGGTCGGCGTCGTTGACATTGCCGACGATCATTCCATCGGGCTTGACCGCGCCGGACTCGAAAACGACGCGACCATTTCCATCGCGCACGACGACGTGCAGCCAGGCGCGCCGCGAGGGAAAGCCGGTCGGGAATTTGTGCCCCGCAAGATTCTGGACGGTCACCTTCGCGGCAAGTTTCGTCCCGGTCAGCGTCGTATCGCTCAGCGCCAGCGTTGCCACGCGCGTCTTGTAGTAATCGTTCATCCGCGCGATCTTCGCGTCGAACTGATCGCTTGAAGCCGTCACGCCCAAGTCTTGACCAAACGTCCGGAACAGGTTGACGATGTACGTGTTGCCGCCAACAAAGACATGTTGGAAGAACGGTGAACGCGGATCGCCGCCGGTCACAGAGAGTTTGACGCCGCCTTGCGCCAACGGCATGTGGCAATCTTGGCAAACCTGCTTGCCATTGTAATCGCTGTTCTGCCATTCCAGGTACGGCATCTGCTCCGGAAATTGCCCGGCAACCTGACCGGTGGCATCGACAAAGGGAGTATACAGCGTGTGGCATGTCGCGCACAATTCGGCTTGCTTGGTCTGCGCGCCCTGTGTCGGTACGAAACCGCTGGACGCTTTCATAATCGTCGCCTGCGCGTCGGCGATCGAAAAGGGACCGTAGACCGAGCGGTTACCAGCTGGCGTGCTGGTATCGATCACAAAGCCGGCGTCAAAACTGCCGGGTTGTCCCAAACCGGTATCGCGGATCTGGTGGCACAGCGTGCACGAGACGCCATCGAGCGCGAGAGCGTGCTGCGAATTGCTCGGATTGAGGAATCCATCGCCGAAAAGTTTGCCCTTGCCGCCGGCAGTGTTGACCGTGTAGCGCGCCATCGGCGTGTGGCATTTGGAGCACGTGTCTTCGATCACGCTTTGAAGCGCCGGATTGCTCAACACCTCGCCGCGCACCGATGCCTGAAAGTACGGATCGCGCGCGGCGTTCGCCATCATCGTCGCGCGCCACGCGGCGTCGATTGAAACGTTCGCGCCGGCAGAATCGGTCATCGCGGTATGGCAAATGGCGCAAAGACCGGAACCGGCAAACAAGTTGTTGCTTTCCGTCGGCAGCGACTGCCCGGCAAACTTGGCTGGCTGAACTGTGGGCACAGGCGCGCCGGTCGGCGGCGCGTTCGGCGCGGGCGCGCTCGTCGGCGGCACAGTCGGAGCGGACACAGTTGCCGGCGCGCTCGCCGGCAACACGGATGCTGTCGTCGGCACACTGGTCGGCGGCGCGATGGTAGGCATCGGGCTTGGGGATGCCGACGGCGCGCTTGCGCATGCCGCCAACAGGACGAGCAAGAATGACCACAGCGCAACTCGTTTCATGACAACCCTCCTCAGGAAATTGAGTTCGCCCAACCTCGCGCACGCAAAAGCAAGCCGCGGGAGGTTGGCGAAAATAAAAATCGCCTGTTCCGGCGACAACCCAGAACAGGCAAACAACACAGCACTTGGCGCGCCGAACCCATCCGCCCGTCATCGGCGCGCGCGTTGCCCACGAACACCATGGGCGACGCTGGGAATATTATACCACAGCCATTTCAACTTACACAAGCCATTTCGATTTGACTCTCTCCCGAATTGATGCTATAATTCAGGCAGTTGATTATCTCCCATTGCATTGCCTCTCGACGTTTGCCTCATTCCGTTGATCTGGCTCTCCTTCCTTTCTGATGCAACAGATGGATCCGGAGTTTGATTTGGAAACCTGCCTACCGAACGTGAACGACGCGTCCGGTACGCCGCGCCGTTCGCACTAACGCATGGAGTCCCTCGTGGTAGACACCCTCAATTACTCTGAACTGGACAAGAAAACCCTCGCCGATCTACGCGACATCGCCAAAGAGCAGTCGATCAGCGGCTATACGCGCTTGAAGAAAACCGATCTCATCTTTCGCTTGCTG
>DAIDTM010000128.1 GCA_027457205.1 Anaerolineae bacterium
ACCAATTCCCACACTTCGGTTACTGCGTTGCGTCCCTTGACCTTGATCGGCGGCAGCCAGTTCGCGTTCACGCGCAGACGGATGCGCGCGAACGTCTGCCCGCTCAACAGGATTTGCCCGCCCTTGGCATTTTCTTGCAGCCGCTTGGCAAGGTTCACCGCGTCGCCGATGGCGGTAAAGTTCATTTGCTGCTCCGTGCCCACGTTCCCGACGACGGCTTCGCCGGTGTGAATGCCGATGCCAAAATGCAGCCGCAGCGGCGGCGGCAGCCGATCGTGCAGCCGCGTCACGCCGGCGCGCATCGCCAGCCCGGCTTTGGCGGCGATCAGCGCGTGGTCGACCTGGGGCAGCGGCGCGTTGAAAATTCCCATCACCGCGTCGCCCAGAAACTTGTCGAGCGTACCTTCGTATTTCAGAATCGCATCGGCGGCGACGGAGAGGTACGCGTTCAGAATATCGACCAGTTGCTCCGGCGGCAGCGGCTCGCTGAAATGCGTAAACCCGCGAATGTCCGCGAACAGAATCGTCAGCTCCTGCCGATGCCCGCCCAGTTTCAGATGGTCCGGATTCTCCGGCAAGCGGTCGACCACCGCCGGCGCGACGTACCGCCGGAACATCGTCCGCGTCGCTTCCAGCCGCCGCTTTTCCGTCACGTCGTCCACGACGATGGTCACACCCTGCGGATTGCCGCTGGCGTCCTTCAGCGACGAAATGTTGAAACTCAAATTCACCGCGCCGCGCGGCGGCAGACTCGATTCGATTTCCGCGGCGGCTTGGCGCGTCACTGCGCGCTTGACCTGATCGAACAGATCGGGCAGCGGCATGGTAGACAGCAGCGGCAGCATCTCGCGATAGGGTCGCCCGATCGATTTTGTCGCGGTAACCGCAAAGATCGATTCCGCCGCGCGGTTGAACGCGGTGATGCGGTCGTCCAGATCGGTCGCCAGCACGCCCGACGCGAGACTCGCAAAGATGTTATCCTGGAATGTTTTCAGCCGCGCGATCTCCTGCATCTTTTGTTCGATGCTTTCAAACAGCCGCGCGTTCTCAATCGCAATCGCGGCTTGATCGGCGAATCCTTGCAGCGCGTACACGTCGGCTTGCTGGAACAGTCCGGCGCGCAGGCGATTATCGACGTAGACTACGCCGATCACGCTCTCTTTGGCTTTCAATGGAATGCAGAGAATCGACCGCAGGTTGAGACTCACCACGCTGTCCTGCTCCGAAAAGCGCGGATCGCGCTGCGCGTCCGTGGTGACGACGGGCTGCCCGCTCTGCGCGACCTGTTCGAGAATGCTGCGGCTGACTCCGAACTCGGGTCCGGCAATCGTCGAGCGCTCCATATTCCGCGCGACGCGAACCGTCAGCGTATTGGTTTCATCGGTCAGCATCAGAAAACCGCGCTCGGCGCGTGTGACCTGGATGATAATGTCCATCGCGCGGTCCAGCACTTGCTCCAGATTCAGCGTCGAGTTGACCGCGCGGCTCACCTGGAACAGCCCTTCCAGCTGCGTCCGTTCCTTTTCCTGCTGGTCTAACCCCGCGTTCAGGCGTTCCAGAAATTCGCTGAGCAGCGCGACGCGGCGGCTGATCTCCTGCGCGTGCGGTATATCGGCGGGCTGTGAAGTGAGCCACTGCGTGAGGTCGCTCAAACCGCGCCGCAAGCTGGCAATGTCGCCGCGCGCGCGGTCGATGGTCGATTGGGTCAGGTCTGCCATTTTTTTGCTTCTGCTATCCGCCCAGAATTTTCATCGCTTGGGTCGCCCGGTCTTTCAGAAACAGCGGGGCGTCGGTATTGTCGATCACAATCTGGTACTGGCGTTTCGCTTCGACGGCAGTGCCGCGCTGCTGCGCCAGCGCGCCCAGTCCGAAATGCGCCGCCGGCAAATTCGGATCGATCACCAGCGCGCGGCTGTAATCGCGCAGTGCTTCCACCGGTTTGTTCAGCGCGCGCTCATAGTCCGCCATTGCCGAAATCGCCGGCGCAGAGTTGGAATCGAGGCGCAGCGCTCTATCGATGAGCGTCCGCGCGTTGTCGTCGCTCTTCTGTTGCAGCAGCACGTCCGATTCGGCGACGAGCAAATCGACGCTGTCGCCCTGCGTTTTCAAGCCGGCTTCAAAATAATTCGTCGCGCGATTGAGATCGCTCTGGTCTTCCGCCAACTCGCCCGCGCGCAAATAACCGGTCGAGAGTTTGGGATTCAATGCGATCGCGCGGTCGAACTCGGCGTAGGCGGCGTCGTAATTTCTGCGATTCGCGAGTACGGTGCCCAACTGAATGTGCGCGAACGGATCGTTGGGATTTGCCTTGACGCGTTCTTCCGCGGCTTTCAGCGGATCGGTTCCCGGCGGCGCGGTCGGCGTCGCGTGCGTCAGCGCGCTGAGGAGCGCTCGCCGGTCGGCGAAGGCGAATGCGCCGCAGGCAAACAACGCGAGCAAGAGAACGATCCCGATTAGCGCATTGCGCCGGGTGTGGTTTGCCGGCTTGGGCGGCGTCGCCGGTTCCGGCAGACTCGGAAGCGGAGTGGGCGCGGGCGTCGCGCCGGGCTGGGCTGGCGCGGCGACGACAATCGGCGCGGCGACGCGCGCCTGGTCGAGCGCTGCGCTCAATTCATTCGCGGAGGCGTACCGCGCGGCGGGGTCTTTGTCGAGCGCCTTGACCAGCACGCGTTCCAGATTCGGCGGCAGATTTGGATTGATCGACGTGGGCAGCGGCAGCGGCGTGTAGATGTGATCGTGAATCACCGAGTACGGCGTGTCCGCGCTGAACGGCACGCGTCCAGTCAGCATTTCGTACAGCACGATGCCGACGGAATAGATGTCGCTGCGTTCGTCAATCGGTTTGCCGCTTGCCTGCTCCGGCGAAATGTACTGCGGCGTGCCGATGAGCATATCCTGCGACATTGTAGACTCGCCCGCCTTGACGATACGCGCCAGTCCGAAATCGGCGAGATAAACGTGCGCGTCGTTGGCGACCATGATGTTCGACGGTTTGATGTCGCGGTGCAGTACGCCTTGCGCGTGCGCGTACGCCAATCCGTCGAGCGCGGGGCGGATGATCGAAAAGACGCGTTCGGTTGGCAGGGGTCCCTCGCGCAAGATCGCCTTGAGCGTTTTGCCTTCGACGTACCGCATCACCAGGTACGGCGTGTCGGCGTCTTGCGCGAAATCGTAGATGGGCACGATGTTGGGATGATCGAGTTTCGCGACGATGCGCGCCTCGCGATTAAAGCGCGAGAGAAAGTTGGGGTCTTCCTTGAACGCGGGGTGCAGCACTTTGATGGCGACGTATCGATCGAGCGCGGCGTGGTACGCCTTGAAAACCGTCGCCATTCCGCCTTGACCGAGCGGTTCGATGATCCGGTATGCTCCAACTGTTTCGCCGGGCGAAATGGTCATGCAGACCCTCAACGCGCAGAATGCTTTTCGTGCCGCGTGAGTCTATTATACTTGAAATCCCGCATGAGGCAATAGGTAAACAGTTGCGGTGATTATACACTTGTAGCGCAGACGGCTCATCTGCGGGCAAGGCTGCCCGCTCCACAAGAAGATGTATACAATCACCACTTAAACAGTTGGGGCAGGAGTTCAACTCCTGCCCCAGATTTTCTCACGGTCCCGCGCTCAACGATTCGTAGCCCCACCTGGAACTGTCGGGCGGCGTCTTGTCGATGATCAGCCGCTGGTTCGATCCATCCGCACGCATCACGTAGATCGCCCAGCCCTTGCCGTTCTGGTCCGAGCGCCAAAATATAAAATTGCCATCGGCTGACCAGACCGGCTGTCCGTCGTTCGATTTGCCAAAGGTCAATTGCTTTTTGCCGGAGCCGTCCGGGTTGACGACGAAAACGTTGGGGTTGCCGGCTTGGTAAACGATCTTGTCGCCGCGCGGCGACCACTGCGGATTGCCGCCGCCGTCCGACGTGATCATTTTCGATTGCTTGGTGTTTACGTCGAAGACGAAAATGCCGCACTGATTCTTTGAATTGGGCAGGCAACTCGCGTACGCGATCTTGGTGCCATCGGGAGACCAGGACGGATTGTACGCGCTGGGATAGAGGGCAAGGTCTGTAATATTCAGCCCATCCAGACTGGTGACCTTGACCTTGGTATCGCCGACTTTGAGTTTGCCCTGGACGAAGATGAGCGATTTGCCGTCGCGCGACCATTGCACGCAGCAGGTCTCGCCGACGAGGATTCTCTGCGCGTTGCTGCCGTCGATGTTGGCGATGTAGATGCCTTCGTCTTTGATTCGATAGTACGCGATCTGTTTGCCATCCGGCGAAATGGAGGGCCACATCGCCAGGTCGATCACTTTCTGCGCGTTGCTTCCGTCCGCGTTCGCGATCCAAATCGCGTGTTGCTCCGCCAGGTCGCCCAGCGCGATAGTGTAGGCGATCTTGCCGTGCGGCGCGTCTGGCGCGACGGGCTGCCGCGCCGCTGGCGGCGTCGCCGGACTGGTTGGCGGTGGCGGCGCGTGCGTCGCCGTTGGCGGTACTGGCGTCGCCGGCGCAGTGGAGACTGCGGTTGGCGCGCTCGTGCTCGTCATCGTCGCCGTTGGAGGCGCAACGACCAGCGCGAGACTGGTGGGCGAGTTGAGCGCGAGCGGCGTCGCGGTGGTGCGCAAACCCGACGTTTGCGAAACGACGAACGCTCCACCGGCGATGCAGGCGATCAGCACGAGTAGCGCCACTCCGAAGAGCACCCACGGCGGGCGCTGTTTTGAATCGTCGCCCAGCGCCGACGCGGCGGTCTTGATCTGCGCGCCGACGTTCGAGAGCGTTTCTGGCAGCGGCAGCGTGCGCGCTGGCTTGTAATCGGCGAGTGGAATCGGCGCGGGAGTGATGTCGGTTTCCTGCGGACCGCGCGCCGCATTCTCGAGCGCGCGCATCATCTCGCGCACGCTGGAGTAACGCTGCCGGGGATCTTTTGCTAACGCCTTGAGGATGACTTGTTCGACGGCGGCTGGAATTTTCGGATTCAGCTCGCGCGGCGCGGGCGGCGCTTGATTGATCTGCGCGAGGATCGTGCCGTAGGGCGTCTCCGCCGAGAACGGCACGCGCCCGGTGAACATTTCAAACAGCACGATGCCCAGCGAATAAATGTCCGTCCGCGTGTCCACCGCTTCGCTCTTGGCTTGCTCCGGCGAAATATAGTGCGGCGAGCCGATCATCATATCGTGCGATGAAGTCGATTCGCCGCTGTGCGCGAGGCGCGCCAGTCCAAAGTCGGTCAGATAGACGTGCCCTTCGTTGTCGATCAAAATGTTCGATGGCTTGACGTCGCGGTGAAGCACGCCGCGCGAATGCGCGTACGCCAGCGCGTCGGCGATGGGGCGGACGATCTTTAGGATCTGCTGCGTGTTCAGTCGTTGTTCCTGCAGCACCGCCTTGAGCGTCTTGCCGTCGATGAATCGAAGGATCAGGAACGGAACGCCTTCAAAATCGCTCAGGTCATAGACGGTGACGATGTTGGGGTGATTCAGTTTGGCGATGATGGACGCTTCGCGATTCAAGCGATTGAGGAAAGCTTGGTCTTCTTTCAGCGCGGGGTGAATGACTTTGAGCGCGACGAATCGATCCAGCGTAGTCTGGTGCGCTTTGAAGATCGTCGCCATTCCGCCCTGACCGATGTATTCGACGATTTTGTACGGTCCAACCGATTCGCCGACTGCGAAACCCATCTATCTGTTCTCCGTTCAGACTGACTTCATTATATACAGAAACGCGGTACGCACAACCGCGCGCCACGGCGAGCGCCGTTGGACGCGGCGGGTAACTGCTCCGCTGAAAAAATAAAACGGGCGGATCGTTCAATCCGCCCTTGGATTTTTACAACTTCTCGCACTCGTCCCGAGTTTTTTTCATCACCTGCGGCAGCGACGCCTACAGCGCAACTCTGCCTATCGGCAACCTGCGGGAGGGGCATTATACGAGAGACGACAGACTTTAGGGTTTAGTCTGCCGTCTCTCGTCTGCTTTGGGTTGCCGATAAGTTATGGGTTGGTAACCAGTTCGAAGGTGACGCGAAAGTTCACGTGGTCGTGACCTTTCAAGATGTTCGGAATGCCGCACATGCACATTCCGGCGACGGTCTCGCTGGGATACTGGTCATCCACCTGAACGTTGTAGCCGTCTCCCCACATTCCGATGCCATAGTTGCAGTTGCATGGGTCGTTGGCTTCTTTTTGAACGAGATTGTTGACCGGACCCGATCCGTCGCCCCACGCCTTGAGGTTGGCGGTGGTACGCTGCCCGTTCTGATCGAGTAGCATCACGTAGATCGAGTGGTCGTTCCCGGATTGACCAGCGCCCTGGTATTGCACCTTGATGGCGCGCCAGAACTTTTGACCATGCCCAACGTTGGCGGGAATGATCCGAACTTGCTGCAAGTCTGGGTTGGCAATCGGGTCAGACGCGGGTCCAAGCCGCGCATCCCATTCGATAGGCGGCAAGGTAGGCGCGGGCGTGGCGGTCGGTGCAGCAGCGATGACCGGCGCGGGGACTGGCGCGGCGCGGCGTACCGCCGCGGCGGTCGGTTTTGGACGCGGCGTTGAGGTGGGACGCGGCGTGCGGGTGGGGAATGGCGTTGCAGTCGACACCGCGTAGGCGACTTTGACAGGACCATTGCCTGTTGCTGGCTGTCGGACTAGCTGCACCGATTGATCTGTTGTGGGGGGTTGATTGGAAAGCTGCAGACCGGCAACAGCAGAACTAACAGTCGTCAGCGTCGTAATGGGGAACGCGACAAATATCAGCCACATCAGGAGCGCGCCGGTGGCAAGCACACGCAGCCGCGCGCCCCAGCTCAGATTCCTGACCCAGATTCCGAATTCGGTGGAAAAGCGATTGGCATCTTTTCGCACGTTCGGCACGCGCGGCGCTTGCAAGTGCGGCGCAGGAACGTGCGGCAGATGCGGCGCTGCAATGTGCGGTGTTTGCATGTGCGGCAGTTGCGGTTTGTCAAAGTGCGGCAGATGCGGCGTCGGAATATTTGGCGGATCGACATGCGGCAAATGCGGCGCGGGCACGTGCGGCAAATGTGCGCCGGTGCGGGGCAGGGGCTTACTGGGCACGTTCGGCGTTAGGTTCGCGTTCGTTGCCGGCGGCACGGGTGTTGGCGTCGCCGGCGCGATCGGTTTCTGCGTGTTGGGTTTGATGGGACGCGCGCCGGAACGCGGCTGCTGAATCCGCGGGGCGGGCTGCGGAACGACCGGCGTAGGGCGCGGCGTAATCGGCGTGCCGCGCGCCGCGCGCGGCGTACCCGATGGTCCGCGGGTGGGCAGCGGCACGCTTCGCGCGCCGCGCGGTTGCCCGTGCATCGGCGGCTGCGGGAATTGTTGCGAGCGCATCAATTGGTCTGCCATCAACCGCGTGATCGTGATCGCCAGGGCGGGGAACGTTTCCATCATCGACTGGAAATCGGACTTGGCGATCGTCCAAATTTCGATGTCGCCAATCGCTTGCGCGGTCTCGGCGTAGGGACTGTTCTGGACGATGGATTGCACGCCCATCGAATCGCCGGGTCCAAGAATGTCGAGCATCGTCGGTTCGCCATTGGGACCGGCGGTCATTCGCTTGATTTCGCCCATTTCGATCATGAACAAGGTTTCCGCCGGCTGACCGGCAAAGTAGATGATCTCGCCGGGGCGAAAGCGCAAGCCGCGCACTTTTTTCGAAACGGACTGTAACTCGCTCGTCGCCAGATTGGAGAACAATTCGATGCGGCGCAGATGGCGCACGACGAAATCATTCTCGCGGGTGGAGAGTCGCTCGGTCAGCGCGCGGCTGAGCGAGACGCTGATCTCCGGATACTGCACCATCACGTCGTCGAAATCGGATTTGTAGAGCACCCACAACGTCGAATCGGTGGCGGCGCGCGCACATTCGGCGCGGGTGCGCCCGGTGAGCAATGCCATCTCGCCGAACGAATCGCCGGCGCGCATCCGCTCCAGCAAATGCGCGTCCGAGAACGCGGTGTCCATCAACCGGATTTCGCCGGACTCGACCACGTACATCGCATCGCCGGGCGTGCCCTCGGTGTAAATCGCTTCGCCGGTTGGAAAGTGGCGGAGTACCAGGCGCGAGGCAAGCGCGGTGAGCGCGTCGGTGGGAACATCGGAGAAGAGTTGGAGCTGGCGCATCCGCTCCATCGCTTCGGTCTGGTCGCTGGCGCTGAGCGACTCGGCGAGCGCGCGGCTGAAAGCGAGTTTGATCGCGGGGTGATCGGCGATCAGCTCTTGGTACGCGTCGCGCGGCAGCGCCCACAGTGTGAGGTCGGTCACCGCGCGGACGGTCGCCGAGTACGGCTTGCCGGTGATCAAGGCGGTGTGACCGAAGAGCGCGCCTTCGCTCAACTCATCAAAAGAATCGCCTTCGCGCGATGGAGAGATCATCCGCGCCTTGCCCTCTTCGATGAAGAACGCCATCTCGCCGGGCGCGCCGGCTTCGATGACCAAGTCGCCGCGCGCCGCGGTGCGAAAATCGAGCCGGTCGGCGATGGCGCGCAAATCGTCCTCGGAGAGCGCGGTGAGTAGTTCGGTGTTGCGTAATCGTTGGTGGATCAGGTATTGGTCGAGGAAGGGGATACGCAAGCCCAGCGCGGCGCTGAATTTCAAGCCGATGGCGGGATGCTGTCCGACGAGGTCTTCCAGGTCGGTGCGCGAGAGGACGTGCAGTTGCGTTGTGGCTGCCGCGCGGGCGGAGGTGGAGTAGGGACGGTCGAGGAGCATGTCCTCTTCGCCCAGCAAGCTGCCCGCGCCTAGATTTGCTAATGTGAGTGTGCTATCGACACTTCCACCCTCAAGCTTGACTCGGCCGGCAGTGATGACGAACATCGCATCGCTTGGGTGCCCTTCGGTAAAGATCAGTTCACCAGAAGCGGCTTGGCGACGGCGCAGGCGAGCCGTGACAAGTTCCCGTTCTTCTTCAGAGAGTCGCAAAAAGAGAGGGACTTGATCGATGGGTTGTGGAATCACTAGGTACTACCTCCAGTTAGATCGATGGTTCTGGTGAGCGTTCTGCCGCGCCCCATCGAGCGGCAGGCATCTTGCAGTTATTTCTCTTGGAAAACGAGCTTCCAGCCGCGCGGCGTTGCGCCGTGGTCGGTCGCGCAGTTGGCTGGTGCAGCACCGATCACCAAATCGGAAACGGTGTCGCTCTGCGCGTTGAGAATCGTTACGGAATAGCTGCCCGGCGCTGCGTCCCAATCGGCGTAGCCGATGCCGCGCTCCGGTTTCAAGCCGGTGTAAACTGTATCGTCGCCGCCATTCCAGTGGATTTGAATTCCCACGTTCGGCAGTTCGCGCCCGGCGGCGTCGCGCACGATAAAGATCAGGCGTGCCGCGTCCGGTTGATCGGCGCAACTCAGCTGCGTGTGCTGCGCCAGCGCGAAAACCGGAATGGGTTCGGTCGGCGTGGTGACGACGACGATGGTTTGCGGTGTACTGCCCGCGCCGGGCGATGGCGGCAGAGCGGCGGTTTGCCCTGCGACGCTTAGAGATTGGCTTAGACTGGTCAGCGCGTCTAATTCGGCGGTATTCGTCGATGCCGTTTGGCGCGTGATCAGACGATTGATGGTTTGGGTTGGATTATCTAGTCCCAGTTGGCTCAGTCGCTGTCGGGCGGCGGTGAGATCGCCGTCCATCTGGTACGCTGAGCTGATCATCCGGATATAGTCATCCTTGTACGACTGCCGTAAATCTGCCGGATCAGCGCCCGTGAACTGAACCGGCCACAGCACCCAGGTGATCACCAGTCCGATCGCGATGCCAACCGCGAGACTGGCGCACGCCGCGCCGACAAAGATCAATCGGCGGGCAGATTTTGTCGATTGCCCCGCCTCTTTGGCGGTAGCGGCGGTTCGGAAGATGAGTCCGTCTCCGTTCGACTGAAAGCGTCCGGATCATATCGTTGGTACGGACGGCTAGACGATGATAAAACGATGAAATAAAAGAGGGTATGAATCAAGTGGCTTGAGATCGAGATTGATGCTATAATAGTCCAAGGTTTCGTTCGAGTGCCGAAGGAGGGAATCGAACCCACAAGGGCGTTTAGCCCACACGATTTTGAGTCGTGCGCGTCTGCCAGTTCCGCCACTTCGGCAACCAAAGCAAGTATAGTGTAAAAATTCGGTAAAGTCAAATTCTCTTCCTATAGCCAATGGACGAAAAAGCGTTCATTTTTGCGGCGCAAAAGGGCGATCTCGCCGCCTTCAATCAACTCGTACGGGCGTACCAGACGCTGGTTTATCGCACGGCGTACCGCGTGCTGGGCGAAGGCGCGTCGGCGGAAGATGCGACGCAGGACGCGTTCATCTCCGCTTACAAGCACATCCGCGAGTACCGCGGCGGATCGTTCAAGGCGTGGCTTTTGCGAATCGTCACGAACGCGTGCTACGACCAGTTGCGCGTCAAGCAGCGCCGCCCCAGCGCGTCGCTGGACGCGATGTTGATCGATCCGGACAATCCCGCGCCGGGCGCGGACCGCGCCGCGCCGGAATCGCCGCAGGAATTCGCCGAGCGGCAAGAGCTGGGCGAAACGATCCAGCGCGGCTTGGCGACGCTGCCGCCTGACCAGCGTGTGACGCTCGTCCTGGCGGACATCGATGGTTTTAGTTACGACGAAGTCGCCGCGGCGACCGGCGCGAATGTAGGGACGGTGAAATCGCGGCTGAGCCGCGCGCGGTCAGCGTTGCGCGATTTTTTGATGACGCAAGAGGAACTTTTGCCGTCGCGCTATCGTCTGAATAATGGGTAATGGAATGCCTGATCGAAACAATTCGGCAAACGAACACGTCTGGGTCGAGGAGCGGCTGTCGGCTTACATCGACGATCAGCTGAATCCGCTGGAGCGCGCCCAGCTCGAACGGCACTTGCGCGACTGCGCGCGCTGCCAGGCGAGTCTCGCGTCGCTGCGCTGGACGGTGTCGCTCGTCAAGCAAGCGCCTGCGCCCGCGCTGCCGCGCCAGTTCACGCTGCCGCTTCCCGCGGCGACGCCATCGACGCGCCGCGCGCCGGCGTTTGGTGTTGGATTGGCGCGTTTGGCGACCGTCGTCGCGACGCTGCTGCTGTTCGCGGTGGTCACCGTCGATCTGCTGACGCGGCTGGGCGGCGGGTTCGCCGCGTCCGCGCCGGCACCCGCCGCGCTACGCGCCGTCGAACCCACATCGGTCGCGCTTGCTCCATCAAGCGCAGACGAGACCAAGCGCGCTACGCCGACTGCTTCGCCCGAAAGACTCCTTGCCGTGCCGCCTGCGCCGATCGCGCCAACGCTAACGTCGCCCGAAGTTACGGGAGGCGGGAGCGCGGCATCCGAAACTCCATCGCCCAAGTTTGCCACGCAAAACGCGGTGGGCACGCGCACGGTGCAGCGGACGCAGCCGGTGAGTCCGCGCGCGTCAGCCACACCGACTGTGACAATTGCGGCGAACGCGCCCAGCGCCGCGCTGGCGGGGACTGCCACGCAGACGCCCGAAGCGCGCGCGACCGCGACGCCGCCTACGGTGGTCGAAGCGCGCGTCCAGCCGACTGCCGCGCCGCTGCCGTCGCGTCCGGAAGTTGCAACGTCGCCGCTGGCAGTCTCGCCGCTGCGCGTCGCGGAGATTGGTCTGTTCTTCTTCATGGTCTTCTTCGGCGCGTTGACGGTGATGCTGTGGCGGAGAAGGTAATTTGGCAAAAGAGCAACGCAAACGGGCGAGTCGCAAAGACTCGCCCGTTTTGTCAGTTTGGCTCTGTGTGTTCTATCGCGGGTACATCGCGCGCATCGTCCGCCCCATCAGCGTGATCGCGACGCGCCGCGGCAGCAATCGCCGCATCAGAAACGCGGCGACGCGGTTCGTTCGACCGGGAATGACGCTCGATTGCTTGCCGAGCGCGGCGAGCGTCTCGGCGACCACCGCGCGCGGCGGCAGCGCGGCAACCGGCGATGGGCGGCTGGGCGCGCGGGTCTGATCACTGGATGTATCGACCGAACTGGGCATCACGGCAAGCGCGTCGATGCCTTCTTCGCGCAATTCGTCCCACAGCCCTTCGGCGAGCAGCAGATTGTACGCTTTGGTCGCCGTATAATTGGCGATGAGCGCCGCGCCCTGCATCGCGCTCAGCGACGAGAGCAAGATGATGCCGCCGCGCTGGCGCGCGACCATTCGCTGTCCCAGCGTGTACGCCAACGCGAGCGGCGCGCGGCAGTTTGTATCAATCTCTTTGAGATGCGCTTCCAGCGGCTGATCGAAAAAGCGTCCGACGATGGACAGCGCGGCGTTGTAGACCAACAGTCCGATCTCGATGTCGCGAGTTTCCGCGGCGATGATTGACGCGGCATCGGCGCGCGCCAAATCGAGCGGCACCCTTCGCGTCTGCACGCCGTGATCCGCCGTGAGTTTTGCGGCAAGGGACGCCATCGCATCGGCGCGCCGCGCGACCAAGACGATGTTTAATCCTCTGGCGGCAAGTTGCGCGGCGAACTCTGCGCCGAGTCCTTTGGATGCGCCGGCGACCAACGCCCACGGTCCGTATCGGTCACGGAACGAAGTGATGGATTGAGTCATGCCATCCTTTTTAGAGCACCATCAAGACCTGTTCGTGGCTGCTCAGTTCGTAGTACATCGCGTCCAGTTGTTCCTGGCTTTCGGCGATGAAGGTGGCGGTGACGGAAAGATATTTGCCGCCGGAGCTGGAGCGGGTCGTCACCGCATCGTCGCTCAAATCCGGTACGTGCCGCCGGATGATTTCCGTGACGATCGCTTCAAACTCGTCGGTATCTCTGCCGATTGCCTTGACGGGAAATTGGCAGGGGAATTCAAGCGCGCTTTTTCTTGTGTCACTCATCGACGTTGCCTCCGTTCTGCAGATCGATTCACTCAACTTCACCGGACCATGCTTTGCACGATGGGACGCAGACCGTTGAAGAAAAATTCGACGGCGATTGCCATGACGATCAGTCCCATCAGCCGCAGCAGAATTTTGTTGCCGCTGCTGCCCAGCGCGTGCATGACCTGGCGCGCGCCGATCAGAAATAGAAACGCCAGGAAGAGAACGGCGGTGACCGCGACGAGCAGCGCCGCTTGATTCTCCAACGCACCGTTCGCCTCGTTCATCAGCAGGATCACGCTGGTAATCGCGCCCGGTCCGGCAATCAGCGGGATGCCGAGCGGCGTGATCGCGATGTCTTCGACGTACTCGCTGATCGATTCCTCATCCGATTTCGTTCGCGTCAGGCGCGCCTGGAGCATTTCATAGCCCATGATAAAGAAAATGACGCCGGCGACGATGCGGAGACTATTCACCGAGACTCCGAAAAATTCGAAGACGAATCGCCAGGTCCGCGCAAAGCCGATCAGCACCAGCCACGCCGTAAACGTCGCCCGCAGCGCGACGAGCCGCGACTCGTGATGCGACAGCGCGGAGGTCATCGACACGTAAATCGGCAGCGCGCCGATGGGATCGATCATCGTAAAGAGCGAGACAAAGCACAGCGCGCCGAACTGGAGGGGCAGAGCAGTCATCGGTTTCCCTCGAATGTTGGGGTGCGCCCATTCTAATCGAGTTGCGGATTCTTGCAACCCGGTTGCGCGAGTATATTATCCTCCGTGTGACGGATGTCAAGCGGTAGGCAGGGCTGGTGATATTGTCATTCTGTGTTTCCGCGATATAATGGGGACGTAGGGCAGACCGGCGTGTCTGCTCAGCGCGACCACGCAGTCCAGGGCAACCACATCGGGTTGCCACTACACAACAGGCATTATTGGAAATAACCAATGGCGCGGAACGCACGGAAATCAATTTCCGTGCTATAAAACAGCGTCGGATCAATCCGACTATTTTTCAGCCCGATTTGATCGGGCGTATTGGACTAACCCGACGATTGATCGTCGGGCGCAACCCGTATTTCTGATTCCTGATAACGTCTAATACCCACGAGGTACCCATGACCGAACTCATCTGGGACGGCAAGTATCAAGACGGCAAGCGCGTCGCGCCGCTGCGCGTGGCGTTGCCATTTCAGACGGTTGAGACGGTGAACGAATCCTCACAGCAACGGCAGCGCGCGCTCGACCTCTTTAGCGCGGGGCGCGACCTCGATTGGCGCAACCGTTTGATCTGGGGCGACAAGAAGTACGTCTTGCCCTCGCTCTTGGAGGAATTCGCGGGCAAGGTGAATTTGATCTATATTGATCCGCCGTTCAACGTGGGCGCGGATTTCTCATTTACCGCGACGATTCCCGACAATCCCGATACCAACGAAGACGAGACGACGACGTTCCTCAAAGAGCCGAGCGTGATTGAAATGAAAGCATACCGCGATACATGGGGACGCGGGCTGGATTCGTACTTGCAGTGGTTTTACGAGACGGTTGTCGTGTTGCGCGAATTGCTGGCAGAGAATGGAAGTATCTATGTGCATCTGGACTGGCATTTGGTGCATTATGCTAAAGTAATAATGGATGAGGTCTTTGGGCAAGACAATTTCCAGAATGAGGTCTACTGGTATTATTATAACAAACTGCATGGAGCAACCAAAGACGTTTATCCCAGAGCAACCGACACGCTTCTCTACTACGTCAAAGACCGTAAGGCATTGTCCAGAAATAACTTGGTCAATTTGATTTATCTGTGATAGGATGGTGTTGCTATTCGGATTCACCTATCCCAGGATCAAACCATGACCAAGCTAAACGAGAAACCATTGCATGTTTGCAGCTGTACCGATTGTC
>DAIDTM010000129.1 GCA_027457205.1 Anaerolineae bacterium
GTGTTATCTTCCAGCGCGACGCCCTCTACTCGTTCGTTGCGCCAGAGTCCGCGCTGAACCTTTGACCGAACATGCCGCATATAATCAGCGCGCTTACCGAAACGCGCTCCCAACTCGCGGGACGTGGCTCCCTGTGCGCTCGCCGCTATGATTTCTTGAATGTCGTTCGTATTGAATTCATGCGGTACCCGATAGGTCGCTTCGAATGGCTGAAGAGCCGCGTGAACATCTACACCTTGAGACCCTGAAAACGCGTAATGCTTTGGAATCGCCAGATAGTGCGCGGTCGTTAGCGCACGCGCTTCAATGACTTGGGGCTGTGGATCGTTCGGATTCAATACTGCATACACGCGATGCTCAGGTGTGCAACGCAGTTCGGGTAGATAGAATGGGCGAATCGACGTGATCGGCCCGGCATAGTGATGCTTAAACACCTTGCGAACCTTGCGCCACGTTCCGCTAGCCGCAATCGTTTTCAAATCGGTGGGGTAGGCAATTTCCGCATCGTGAGTACGCTGCACCCTCTCTCCTAGCGCGAAAACTTCTTTCAACGGCAGCGCCCCTTTTGAGGTGACGACGCGGACATCGCCAGTGAAGCAGTTCGCACAGTGCAGATCGCAGCCCAACATTCCAAACGTCAGCGTCGTCGAGCCCGGCAGGATGTGAAAGAAGGGTTTCTTTTCCGTCGGGTCGGGATTGAGCGCGGCGACGTAGCCGTGTGGCACGAACAATTTTCCGCCGCGATTGTACCGTACCTGGCAGATGCCGCGCGCGCCGTCGTTGATGAGGCAGCGGTGCGCGCACGCGTAACAGCGCACGCGGTTGCCGTCCAGTTTTTCGTACAGCGCGCCCTCGCGCACCAGCGCATCGAGCGTACGTGCGATTGGTACGTCGCCTGCAATCGGTTTGCGAATTTCAACAAGCTGCGTGCTCATCGTGCATCTTCTTTCCAGCGTCCGATTATGGCGAGTACGCCGTCAGATGTTTACTTCCATCGGTGATGTACAGAATACCGCTCGCGACAATCTGACTTTCCCAATGGATGCTGCCTATCTGATTGTTCGACCAAAGCGATTTTCCACTGGTCGGATCGAGCGCGGAAATCTGACCGCCCCTCGCGTAAAATAAAATCCCGTTTGCGATGATCGGCGATGTGCCGTTCGAACCCGTCCAGCGGCTTTGCAGACTGGGATTGCCGCCACCATCAATCGTCAACTGCAAGCCCGCGATCCCCGAATCGTTCGCGACAAAAACCCACGTGCTGTTATCGTTTGGGTTGACCCAGACGGCGGGCTGGGTGAGAATCTCGCCGCCCGGCGGAAAATTCATCGTGAACACTTCGCCGCCGGTCTTGCCGGTCGTGCCTTGCCCGCTGAGATTGTCCATATTCAGCAGCCGCAGCACGCCGTCCTTGCCGCCTTGCACGCCCAGGTGCGCGTATTTGCCGCTCGCGGGCGGCAGGATCGCCGGCGCGGTGCTGCCAATATCGGTATCGCCGTTCTGCAATTGCTGATAGTTGGTCGGCGTGTAGGTGTTGAGCGGGTTGCCATTCGAGCCAGTGCCAGCCGGATCGAGCGCGAAAACCGTGTCGCCCCAATCATAACTCGCCGGCGCGAAATCTCCATTGCCGGTCGCCATGTAAATCTTGTCGTTATCCGGATCGTAGATCACGCCGGGGCGCGCCCAAATCGCCGTTTGAACTTGCGGACAATCCGGACTGTTGGGCGTATCGACGAAATGGACCGTTTGATTGCTGCAGACCGTATTGAACACATTCTGTACGCCGGTGGCGAGATTGATCGCTGTGATGTGACCTTGATAATCGCCTTTATCGCCGGGATAGCCGGCGTGCGCGACGTACAGATAACTTGCACCGCTCTTCGCCGTCGCAATCGCCAGCGCGGATGATCCTTTTTCGTTCCACGGCTTGAGTGACGTGAGCTGGGGCCAGCCGCCCGTCGTGGTTTCCGTCCCATCACCCACCGCGTACTTGTGAACGTAGCCGTCCAGCCCGTACGAATAAACGTACTGCCGATTGGGATCGATGGCGGGCGACGACGTGGTGTAGCAAACGCCGCCGTTGCTGCTGGTGCACGAGCCCGGACCGTACTGGTGACTCCAGATTTGCGCGCCCGTGTGCGCGTCGAGCGCGACGATGCGTCCGTCCTTCGTCGTGACGAACACCAGGTCGCGCACGCCGCTGTTCGTCGTCACACCGCTTAGAAAAACCGGCGCGCCGTCGGCGATGTTGGGCAGCGTGATCTGAAAGAGCAGGTGCAATGCGCCGACATTGCCCGGCGTGATCGCGGTTTCTTGTGTGTCGTTGCCGCTATGTTTTGAATCGAAGCCGAATTGCAGCCAGTCGTACGTGGTCAACGTCGATGGCGCATGGTCGCGTGCGATCTGCGGCAGATAGTAAAGGTAGGGCGGCGACGCCGGCGCATCTACCGCACGATTCGCCGATGCTGCGGCGGCGCGCAATAAACCAGTCGTATTTTCCCACCCCCCGCCGACGGCTAGCAGCGCGAGCGCCGCTGCCAAGAAAATCCAATGGCGCGTTCCAATCGATCTCATTTTCTATATCCCGTGCCATACTCTGTCCTCAGAGCCAGGCGTTCAAAAGTTTTTGCAATGTTGCTTTGTTGAAAGGCGTCCAGAGCGTACCACACAGCGGAATGTTTGTCAACTAAAAACTCTGCCAAATCAGGGCGTGTGCAAAGTCGGCAAGTTGTCACTTCGAGCGCAGCGAGAAGTCTCGACTGGCGGCAAAACGAGATTTCTCGTTGCAAAAATCGCTTCTCGAAATGACAGGCGTCGCTTGTCAAGCGACTTTGCACACACCCTGCTGCCAAATGACACGCGCCGTATCCATGGCGGATACGGCGCGCGATTCATTCATGCCCTCGGTTTTAGTGACGATTGCCACCGGGGGCAGAGGGCTGACCGGATGTGGGTTGTCCTTGCTGCTGCGGCGTCGGTTGCGTTCGCTGTTGTTGCTGTTGCTGCGGCGTTGGCTGTGCTTGCTG